>JBJTPA010000308.1:0-7858 GCA_046074885.1 Planctomycetaceae bacterium | reverse complement strand
CGTGGCCGCCGGCCTCGCGGGCCTCGTCGTGCCCGACCTCCCGCTCGAGGAGTCCGACGACCTCGACGCGGCCTGCCGCGCCGCCGGCCTCGCGCTCGTGCGGCTCGTCACGCCCACGACGCCGCGCGACCGGGCCGCCGCGATCGCCCGGAAATCCACCGGGTTTCTCTACTGCGTGTCGGTGGCCGGCGTGACCGGCGCCCGCGCCGAGCTGCCGGCGGGCCTCGCCGACCGCGTGCAGTGGCTGAAGACGCAGGCCGACGTCCCGGTGCTCGTGGGCTTCGGCATCTCCGGCCCGGACCAGGTGCGGGCCGTGGCGGCGGTCGCCGACGGCGCGATCGTGGGCTCGGCCCTGGTGCGCCTGGTCGCCGAGGCGGCGGCCCACCCCGGGGCGGACCTCGCGGCCGCGGTGACGAGCCGCGTCCGGGACCTGGCCGCCGCCTGCACGCCTGCGACCTGAACGCAAGACAGCCATGCTCGCACCCCGTCGAATCGTCACCGCGTTGCTCGTCGCCGCGGCTGGCGAGATCGCCACCGCGGCCGAGCAGCCGACCGGCCGCGTGCCCCGGACGCTCGAGGGCTTTTCCATCCTCGTGGACGACCGGCTCGTGGACGGGGGCCCCGACGCGGCGCTTGGCCGCGAGGCACTGGAGTTCCTCCGCTCACGGCTCGTGGACATCCGGATCGTCGTGCCGCCCGACAAGCTCGAGAAGCTGCGGAGGGTCACGATCGTGCTCGACAAGGGCTGCGGCGACCTGCGGACCATGCAGTACCACCCGAGCGCCGACTGGCTCGCGTCGCACGGCTACCCGCGAAGCCTGGAGAAGTGCGTGCACGTCCCCGCGGCGGCCGACCTCGCCACGCGGCGGAACGTCAACGAGCAACCGTGGGTCGTGCTCCACGAACTGGCGCACGCCTACCACGACCAGGTGCTCGGCTTCGACGAGCCGCGGATTCTGGCCGCCTGGAAGGCTTTCGAGGCCGACGGCCGGCCGCACCAGACGCTCCTGCACAACGGATCGCGGGTGAGGCACTACGGCCTCACGGACCACAAGGAGTTCTTCGCCGAGATGACCGAGGCCTACCTCGGCTCGAACGACTTCCACCCGTTCAACCGGGCGGAGATGAAGACCGAATACCCGGACATCCACGCCCTGATGACCGACGTCTGGGGCCCGGCCCGCTGAGGGGGCGACGATTCACCCGCGCAGGAATCCGCGGGCCGCGAGCGTGGCCTCATGGGGCGTGCCGCGGAGGAGCCGCGCGGCCAGCGGCGTGGCCATGACGGTCGTGCCGATCGCCATCAGGACGAGCATGCAGTAGGCCGCCGGCGGAATCACGCCCAGGTCCATGCCGACGTTGATCACGATCAGCTCCATGAGCGCCCGCGTGTTCATGAGCACGCCCACGCAGGCCGCCTCGCCCGCCGGCACTCCCGAGAGCCTCGCCGCGAGGCCGCACCCGCCCCACTTGCCGATCACCGCGACCGCGAACACCGCGGCGCACCAGCCCCAGGCCTCGGGCGAGTCGAGCGATCCGACGTTCGTCCGCAGGCCCGTGAACGTGAAGAAGATCGGCAGGAAGAAGACCGTCACGAAGTCGGAGAGGTGCCGCGTCACGGCCTCGCGGACCCGCGGCACGCCCGAGAGCGCGGCCCCCAGCAGGAACGCCCCGAAGATCGCGAAGATGCCGATCCGGCTCGTCACCCAGGCCGCGGCGAAGAGCACCGCGAGGAGCGCGGACAGGACGCCGAGCGAGAGCCGCGGCTCGCCGTCGCCAGCGACCGCCCGCTCGAGCCGCGGCAGGAGGAGCGGCCGCACGACGAGGAGCATGGCGGCCGCGAACGCGAGCGTGGCCCCCACCATCCGCGCGATGGCCGCGGGCTCGAAGTTTCCGGTTGCGAGCGCCGACACCGCGGCCAGGAGCGTCCAGCCCACGGCGTCGTCGCAGGCGGCCGCGGCGATCACGAGGGCGCCGAGCGCCGTGTGCTGCAGGCCCATCTCGATGAGGATCCGGCCCAGGATCGGGATCGCGGTGATCGACATCGCGGTGCCGAGGAAGAGCGCGAACGACCGGGGATCGATCGGGCCGGTCGCGCCGAGCGCCTCGAGCCGCGGCGCCATGAGCCACGCCAGGCCGAGGCCCAGCGCGAACGGCAGCGCCACGCCGGCCACCGAGACCGCGGCCGCCGTCCGCCCCTCTCGGCGGACGTGGGAGAAGTCGAACTCGATCCCGATCATGAAGAGCAGCAGCACGAGCCCGACCTGGCTGAAGCTCGTCAGCGACGCCTCGAGCGCGACGGCCGTGCCCCCCGCCCCGCGGCCGAACACGGCGGCGAACCAGTCCGGGGCGAGGGCCCCGAACACCGACGGCCCGAGCACGAGCCCGGCCACGATCTCGCCCACCACGCTCGGCTGCCGCAGCCAGCGGGCCACGGCGGCCCCCGCCCGGGCCGCGAGGATGATGACGATGAGCTGGACGAGGAGCGGACGCAGGGCCTCCTCGCGGCCCGCGGCGAGCAGCACCGGCATGCCGGGCAGAACGGAATCGGGCATGGAGGCGGCCTGGCCGGGGTGGAGAACCGGATCCTATAAAGATTCGTAGAAGAACGTACCCAGCCTTCGCTTCGGACGCGAACCATGTTCGCAGCCCGCGAACCCTCCGACATCGACAGGTTCTTCCGCGGCCTCACGGAGTACGCGTTCCACGCCCGGCTCGGGGTCGTGGACCCTCCGCTCGTGGACTACGTGTCGCTCCTGCTCGTCCGGTTCCTGAGGCTCGACGCGCCGGCGGGTGCGGCACCCGTGGCTCCCGACGCGGCGACCGTCGCGCGGCTGCTCGACGAGGCGAGGTCGCACGCGGCGGACGAGGCCCGCGCGGAGTTCCGGCAGATCGGCGATGCCACGCTCTTCTGGAGCGGTCTCTACCCCGAGGCGCTGCGGCGGCTCCGGCACACGGGGCCGCACGACGACCTCGGCGACTACCGCGAGGCGGGCCGCAGGGCGTATTGGCTCGTGAGCACGCTCGAGCCCGACGATGCGGCCGAGGAGCGGCTCCTCTTCGAGCGGCTCGCCCACGACTACGACCTGTGCGTCGAGGGCCTTGGCGAGGTCCGCCGCGCCTGGAGCGACGCGGCGTGAGGCGGCCGGCACCAACAGTCCCGTCGCTTGCGCTCCGGGCTTCATGGCAACCGCCGTCGCTGTCCGTCAGGAAGCCCCAAGCGCCAGCGCGGGGACCGCCCCCTGCCATACGCCCACCCGCATCGTCCCGTCGCTTGCGCTCCGGGCTTCATGGCAAACCGCCGTCGCCTCCCGTCAGGAAGCCCCAAGCGCCAGCGCGGGGACCGCCCGGCTCACGGGCACAGCTGCGCCGGCCACGGCGGGTCGAACGCAGCGGCCTCGACCGGGACGCCCGCGCGCACGAGCGCGGCGACCACGTCGGCGAATCGGCAGCGGGCCGGGTCGTGCCGGCAGGTCAGCGTGCCCTCGTCGCTCGCAGCCGCCTCCGCCACGAGCGGCCCGATCGCCCGCACCGCCTCCGCCGCGCGGCCCGGGCACGCGAGCCGGTGCGTCCACGTGCGGCCCGGAAAGGCCGCAGGGTCGTTCGGCCCCGCGGCCGCGAGCCGCCCCTCGCGGAGCGCCGCGACGTGCGTGAAGCAGGCCGGCACGTCGCCGTCGTCGATGGCCGCGAGCACCGTCCGGCCCGCGAGGTGGGAGTCGGCCACGAGCATCGCGACGTCGCGGCGGCCGAAGGAGTCGAGGCCGCCGAAGGGGTCGTCGAGCACCAGCACGGGCGGCTCGTGGACGAGGGCAGCCGCGACGAGCAGCCGCTTCGCGTCGCCGGCGGCCAGCGCGTCGAGGTGCACCTGTCCGCGGCCGCCGAGCCCCGCCGCGTCGAGGGCCCGTGCGACCGCCGCGTCGATCGCGGCGCCGCGGAGCCCCGCCGCGTCGGCGGCGAGTTCGAGGTATTCGTCGGCCCGCACCCCCGGCAGGGCCGGCATCCGGGCGGCCGCGTGGCCCACGATCCGGCGGACCTGCCGCGGCTCCCGGCGGACGGAGCGGCCGTCCACGAGGATCTCGCCCGCGTGCAACGGCAGCGCGGCCGCGACGGCGGCGAGCAGCGACGTCTTGCCCGCGCCAGAACGGCCCACGACCGCCGTCGCATGCCCGGGCGCCACCGCCAAGCAGATGCCCTCGCAGACGACGAGGCCGCCCCGCTCGACCGTCGCGCGCTCGCAGCGGATCATCGGCGTCATCCCCCCGCCGCGGTCCCCCGCCCCGCAAGTCGGTCGGCGGTCATCTCGATGGCCACGAGCATGCCGCGGGCCTTGTTGAGCGTCTCCTCGAACTCCTTCTCCGGCACGCTGTCGGCCACGATGCCCGCGCCCGACTGCACGTGGGCCTTCCCGCCGGCCACCACGATCGTCCGCAGGGCGATGCACGTGTCCATCGAGCCGGCGAAGTCGACGTAGCCGACCGCGCCCGCGTAGGGGCCGCGGCGGACGGGCTCGAGCTCGTCAATGATCTCCATGGCGCGGATCTTGGGCGCGCCCGACACGGTGCCGGCGGGCAGGCAGGCCCGCAGGGCGTCGAAGGCGGTGAGGCCCGGGGCGAGCCGGCCGGTGACGTTGCTCGTGAGGTGCATGACGTGGCTGTAGCGCTCGATCGACATCACATCGGAGAGCACGACCGAGCCGATCGCCGCCACGCGGCCCACGTCGTTGCGGCCGAGATCGATGAGCATGACGTGCTCGGCCCGCTCCTTGGGGTCGGCGAGCAGGTCCTCGGCGAGCGCCCGGTCCTCCTCGGGCGTGGCGCCGCGGCGGCGGGTGCCGGCCAGCGGCCTCACCGTGACCGTGCCGTCCACCGCGCGGACCATGATCTCGGGCGAACTGCCCACGAGCGTGTAGGCCGGCGTCCGGAGGTAGAACATGAACGGGCTCGGATTCACGACGCGGAGCGTGCGGTAGATCTCGAGCGCCGGCATGTCGCAGGGCACCTCGAGCCGCCGGCTCAAGACCACCTGGAAGACGTCGCCCGCGCGGATGTACTCGATCGCCCGGTCCACGGAGGCCAGGAAGCCCTCGCGGGAGAAGGCCGACCGGGCGGTGCCGTCGTCGAGGCAGCGGGGCTCGTGCCGCGGGCCGATGTCGGCCGGCGGCGGCCAGTCGCCCGGGGCGAAGAGCCGCTCGATCGTGGCGTCGATCCGCCGGCAGGCCTCGGCCCGGGCCCGCTCGATCCCCGCCGGCGACGCGTCCGAAATCCGCGCGAGCACGACCACGTCGATCGCCTTCGTGACGTTGTCGAACACCACCATCCGGTCGTAGAAGGCGAAGGACAGGTCGGGGAGGCCGAGATCGTCGGGCGGCGCGTCGGGGAGCCGCTCGACGTAGCGGACCGAGTCGTAGGCGACGCAGCCCACGGCCCCGCTCGTGAACGGCGGAAGCTCGGGCAGCCGGGCCGGGTGGTAGGCCGCCATCCGGCGCTCGAGCTCGGCGAGCGGATCCGGGCACTCGAGCCGCTCAACGCCGTCCGGGCCGGTCACCGTGACGGCGGTTCCCCGGGCCTCGAGCCGCAGGAACGGGTCAGCCGCCAAGAAGCTGTAGCGGCCCACCTTCTCGCCGCCGATCACGCTCTCGAAGAGGCAGGCCGCGGGCCCCGCGTCGAGCCGGGCAAAGGCCGACAGCGGCGTCAGCGCGTCGGCGAACAGCCGCCGGTAGACGGGCACCAGCCGGCTCTCCCGCGCGAGAGCCGCGAACCGGGAAGTGTCGGGAAAGTGCGGCATGCCGGGGCGGACCATGAAGGCGGCCGAACGCGAGCGACCGAGACTACCCTTGGAGCCTCGCGCCGCCAACACGGCGGACATTTCCCACGGTTTGCTATCATTCGGTGAGACGCGGCGAGGCCGCTGCAGGAGCTGCGTCGGGAGCCCGATCCATGAAGTGCCAGCAGTGCGAGAAGCCGGCCGTGTTCCACATCACGGAACTCGAGACCGGCGAGGTGCGCGAACTGCACTTCTGCGAGGATCACGCCCGGACCTACCTCAACCAGTCCGAGGCCGCCGCCGAGGAGGCCGCGTCGTCCGGCGGGCCCGGCGGGCCGCTCGCGGTGACGCAGACGGCCGACGAGCTGGCCACGCTCGACAAGAAGGCCTGCCCGATGTGCGGGATCACCTTCTTCGAGTTCCGCAACCAGGGCCGCCTCGGCTGCCCCCACGACTACGTCCACTTCGAGAAGGAGCTCGAGCCGCTGATCGCCAACATCCACGGGGCGACGCGACACACCGGCCGCCGGCCCGACCGCGCGGCCGCGGCCGAGGCCGCCGAGGCGGCGGGCGAAACGCCGTCGCTGCCCGCCGGCACCGAGGAACTCACCCGCGTCATCGGCCTGCGCCGCGGGATGAAGGAGGCGATCGCGCGCGAGGATTACGAGCAGGCCCGCGAGGACCGCGACGAGATCCGCTCCATCGAGGAGCGCTGGCTCGGCGCGAGCGGGGCCTGAGGGCCGCCGCAGGCGGGAGCCGCACACGCATGAAACTCGAGAACCTGACGAACACGGTCGGCGAATGGCTCCGGGGCACCGGGCCGGAGTCCGACATCGTGATGAGCAGCCGCGTGCGGCTGGCACGCAACGTGGCCCAGTTCCCGTTCGTGAGCCGCGCCACGGAGCAGGACCGCGCCGACGTGGAGAAGTTCCTCCGGGAGCGGATCGCCGGCTCGCCGGCCGGGGCGGCGCTCGAGTACATCGACGTCGGCGGCCTGGCCGAGGTGGACCGCCAGTTCCTCGTCGAGCGGCAGCTGATCAGCCGCGAGCTCGCCGAGGCCCAGGGGGCCCGCGCCGTGGCCATCGACGGCCGCGAGCAGGTGAGCCTGATGGTCAACGAGGAGGACCACCTGCGGATCCAGTGCCTCCACAGCGGCCTCGACCTGCGGGGGGTGTGGGAGCAGATCCGCGCCGTGGACGAGGAGGTGGGGAAGGTCGTGCCCTACGCCTACCACCCGCGCTGGGGCTACCTCACGGCCTGCCCCACGAACGTCGGCACCGGCATCCGCGTGAGCGTGATGCTGCACCTGCCGGCCCTCGTGATCACCCGGCAGATCGACAAGGTGTTCCGCAGCCTCCACAAGATCTCGCTGGCCGTCCGCGGCCTCTACGGCGAGGGCTCCCAGGCCACGGGCGATTTCTACCAGATCTCCAACCAGACCACGCTGGGCAAGACCGAGGACGAGCTCGTCGAGCAGGTCGGCGACGTGGTGCCGGTGCTCATCGACTACGAGCGGCGGGCCCGCGAGTTCCTCGTCCGCGAGACCCAGCAGAACGTCCACGACCAGGTGAGCCGCGCCTTCGGCATCCTGCGGACCGCCCAGACGATCAGCGCAGAGGAGACGATGCAGCTTCTCTCGCGCGTCCGCATGGGAGTGCTGCTCGGGTTGATCGGCGACGTGAACATCGCCGACATCAACTCGCTCCTCGTTCGCACGCAGCCGGCCCACCTCCAGAAGCTCCGCGGCGTGGAGCTCGACACCCGCGACCGCAACATCGAGCGGGCCCGCTACCTCCGGCAGCACTTCGAGGGGGGCGATCCGGCGGCCGGCGTCAACTGACGCCTTGCACGTCGGCACGTGGCCCAGTCTCCTCGCGACTGGAATCCGCACCGTGGATCGACGGCACGATCCGGTTGCGAGACAACCGGACCAGGGGACGCGGATCATGCGTGCGGCTCACGCGTGATCCGCGTCAGCCCGCGGCGAACTTGCGGCGCAGGGCCTGCACGACCGGCGCCGGCACGAACCGCAGCAGCGCCTCGTCGTCGGCCAGCGGCGTGATCTGCTTGAGCAGCGACGACGAGATGTGCGAGT
>JBJTPA010000307.1:0-7687 GCA_046074885.1 Planctomycetaceae bacterium | reverse complement strand
CCCGGGAGCCGGCCTTGGGGGCCAACGCAGCCAGGATGGCGAAGCGCAACCGCCACAGAGTGGGCCAGCCCGGAGGGAGCAGCGAACGTCCGGCGATGGGGCATGGGCAGCCCCGAGCGTTTCCCAAAGGCCCTCCGGCGCCGACGCCGATGAACGGGAAAAGGGGTCGCGGTGCGCGCCGAACCGGCCGCGACGCAACCACAGACTCGACGCGACCGGCACAGACTACCGCCCGGCATCCCCGTCATGGCCACGCCCGACCGAACCACGCCGTGGATCCAACGGATCGCGGCGAGCCGCGCCGTGCGGTCGGGCTACACGAGCGCCGTGACCCACGTGGTCGCGCTCATCGCGCTGGCCCTGCTCGTGATCCCGGCCGACGCGGAGCGGAGGCCCCGGCCGATCCGCATCCGGTTCGCGCCGCCGGCGGCCGAGCCCGGAAGCGACGCGGGCGGCCAGGCGGTCGCGGTGGCCCCGGCGGCAGCGCCCGCCGCCGCGACCCAGCCCCAGCCGCCGGCTGAACCGCCCGCCGAACCCGCGATTACCGCACCTGCCGCGACGGCGGTCGCCACGGCCGCGACGCCGACACCGCCGCTCGTGCCCATCGCCGAACAGCCGGCGGCGACCGCGGCGGTGGCACGGCCGGCGTCCCTGTCGCGGCCGGCGAGTCCGGCCGACGCCGCCTCGGATGGCGGCGCGGATCCGTTCGCCGACCGCCGTGGCGACGCCCGCGGCCGCGCCGCCCGCGAGCGCGGCGGCTCGGCCGCGAGCGAGGCCGCCGTCGATGCGGGCCTCGCCTGGCTCGCCGCCCACCAGGGCGCGGACGGCTCGTGGCGGTGCGACCTCTCCAACTGCGGCTGCGGCGGCGCCTGCCGCGACCCCGGCACGGTGACGAGCACGACGGCGGCGACCGGGCTCGCGCTGCTGCCCTTCCTCGGCGCGGGGCACACGCAGGCCGAGGGGGAGCACCGCGAGGTCGTCGCCCGGGCCCTCTACTACCTTGTCTCGCGGATCCGGGCCACGCCCCGCGGCGGCGACCTCGCCGAGGGCACGATGTACGGCCAGGGCGTGGCCACGCTCGCCCTCGCCGAGGCGCTCGGCATGACCCGCGACGACATGCTCTCGCGGCCGGTGGCCGACGCCGTGAGGTTCATCGTCACGGCGCAGGACGCCTACGGCGGCGGCTGGCGATACCTGCCCGGACAGTCCGGCGACACGACCGTCACGGCCTGGCAGCTCGCGGCCCTCAAGAGCGCGGCGCTCGCCGGCGTGGCCGTGCCGACGCCCACGATCGACGGCGTCCACCGGTTCCTCGACCGCGTGCAGGCCCGCGGCGGGGAGGCCTACGGCTACCAGGGCCCGCAGGCGCAGCCCAGCACGTCGGCCGTCGGCCTGTTCTGCCGGATCCACACGGGCTGGGATCGCGAGGAGACGCTCCACAAGGGGCTCGCGGCGCTCGCGAAGCCGGGGCCCGACCCGCAGGCCGTGTACGCCAACTTCTACCTCGCCCAGGCGCTCCTGCAGTCGAACCACGCCGCCTGGCCGAAGTGGAACCGCCGCAACCGCGACGCGCTCGTCGCGGCCCAGGCCCGGGCCGGCCACGAGCAGGGCAGCTGGTTCTTCGCGGATCCCGACACGGCGCCCGGGGGACGCCTCGCGCACACGGCCCTCGCCGTGCTCACGCTCGAAATCTACTACCGGCTGCTCCCCGTCTACCGGCCCGAGGCGGTCGAGCGCGGGTGGTGAGGCCGGGCATCCCGCCGCGCGGCTACAATCGCCGGCGGAGGCCATCCCATGCGTCCCGTCACCTTCTCGTGGCTCGCGGTCCTGCTCGGCGTGGCCTGCGCGGCGATCGGGTGGTTGGGGATCGCGGGCTGGATCGCGGCCGTGGTGCTCGCGGGCTGCGTGGCCGTGCACGTCGCCGGCAACGCCCTGGGCACGAGCCTCCGAGCCGCCACCGACCGCGACCTGGCGCGGACGGCGGCGCGGCGCGACGCCGCGCCGCTGCCGGCGCCGCCCCCACCGGCGCGGCTCCAGCGACGCACGAGCCTCGGCGGTCTGGTGGTCGTGTCCGCGGCGGTCGGCGGGATGATCGGCGGCGTGACGGGGGCGGCGGCGCTGCTCCTGCTCGTCGGCAGCACGCCCGGGGGTGCCGTGCTCGGCGGCGGCTCGGCGGCGGTGATCGGCGCGCTCGCCGGCTTCCTCCTCGCGAGTTTCGTGGAGATCGTGAGGACGAGCCTCCGCGAGGCGGTCGCGGCCGAGACGCGGGCCGCCGCCGGGGGCCGCGCCTGACGGCGGTGTGGAACGTCCCCGCCGGTCGTGGTACAACGCCCGTTTCGCGATCACGCCCGCCGCCACCATCGACGAGGACCCCATGGCCAAGCCCCACCGCGGCCTCAAGAAGGCCAACCACGGCGCCCGCCCCGCCAACAGCAAGGCCCGCAAGGCCAAGCGGAAGCACATCCGCACGTGAGCGCCCCGCGGAAGCAGCCCCCATGGCCCCGCGCGACTACATCATCCAACCGAGCGAGTACGACCTCGACCGGGTGATCGCCGACATCCACGAGATCCGCCGCTGGAATCAGCAGCGGTTCGAGATGGAGCAGCTCACGGCGATCGTCCACGAGGACCAGGCCCGCGGCCTGTGCGTGGGCTACAAGGACGTCACCCGCGACGAGTTCTGGATCCGCGGCCACTTCCCGGCGATGCCGCTCATGCCGGGCGTGCTCATGTGCGAGGCCGCCGCGCAGCTCTCCAGCTTCTACACGCAGAAACACAACCTCCTCGACGCCCAGGTGATCGGCTTCGGCGGCATGGAGGACGTCCGCTTCCGCGGGCCGGTGGTGCCGGGCGACCGGCTCGTGATCGCGGTCGAGCGGATCCGCGTCCGGCCCAAGGCGATGATCGTCTGCCGCTTCCAGGGCATCGTCCGCGAGAGCATCGTCGTGGACGGCACGATCAAGGGCGTGCCGCTGCCGGTGGACCTGCTCGCCGGCGCGGCCGGCACCGCCGAGGGCTGACAGCCCGGCCATGCCCCGCCGCCCCCCCAAGAAGCCCGACCCCGCGCTCGATCTGTCGGCGCACCTGCTCTCGGCCGACGCGCTGCCGGAGCCCGGCGACCCGGCGACGCTGTTTCCCCGCGCCGCGCCGGTGGAGTTGGAGGTGGGCAGCGGCAAGGGGTTGTTCCTGTTCACCGCGTCGGCCGCCCGGCCCGACGTGAACTTCCTGGGCGTGGAGATCGCAGGCGGCTACGCGCGGCTCTGCGCGGCGAAGCTCGCGGCCGCGGGCCGGACGAACGCCCGGATCGTCTCCGGCGACGCGCTGCCGCTCGTCCGCGACCGGATGCGCGACGCCTGCCTCGCGGCCGTCCACGTCTACTTCCCCGATCCCTGGTGGAAGGCCCGGCACCGCAAGCGCCGCGTGCTCTCCGAGCCCTTCCTGCGGCAGGTCGCCCGCGTGGTCGCCCCCGGCGGCCGGCTCCACGTCTGGACCGACGTCGAGGAATATTTCAACGAGACGCTCGAGATCGCGGCCGCCACGGGTCTCTTCGCGGCCCCGGAGGAGGAGGCCGCGAGTGAGCCCGAGCACGACCTCGACTACCGCACCCACTTCGAGCGGAGGACGCGGCTGGCCGGGGAGCCCGTGTGGCGGGCCGCATTGACGGTCCGCGGGTGACGCATCTCGTGGCCCAGTCGCCCCGTGGCCCAGTCGCCCCGTAGCCCAGTCGCCCCGTGGCCCAGTCGCCCCGTGGCCCAGTCGCCTCGCGACTGGAATCCGGTCGGTTGCTCAATCAACCCCACACTCCGGTTGCGAGGCAACCGGACCACGTGCGACGCAACCGGACGCGGGATGGCGTGCGAACCGCGATCACCGCGTCGCGGCCTCGTACGTCCGGCCGCCCGTGCCCGCGGCGGACTGGCCGCGGGCGATCTCGTAGAGCCGCTCGCCGGCCGGCGTCGGGTAGTCGCCGGCGATGCAGGCCTGGCAGAGGCTCTCCGCCCCCAGGCCGATCGAGCGGGCGACGGCCTCGAGCGGCAGGTAGCGGAGCGAGTCGGCGCCCAGCCGCGCCGCCATCTCCGCCTGCGCCGCCTCGGTGAGCGGGCCGCCGCGCAGGAACTGCGGGGCGAACAGCTCGTCGATCGTGCTCATGTCGATGCCGTAGAAGCAGGGCGCGACGATGGGCGGGCAGGCCACGCGGACGTGGATCTCGCGGGCCCCGCCCAGCGACCGCATCCGGCCCAGCAGCACCTTCATCGTCGTCGAGCGGACGATCGAGTCCTCGACGAGGATCACCCGCTTCCCCTCGAGCACCTCGCGGAGCGGCGTGTACTTCGTCTCCGCCTTGGCTCGCCGGCTGGCGGCGCCGTCGATGAACGTGCGGCCGGTGTAGCGGTTGCGGATCAGACCCTCCACGACCGGCACCCGCAGCCGGTAGGCCATCGCGTCAGCCGCCGCCTTGCTCGTGTCGGGCACCGGCACCACCACCGTGTCGGCGTCGATCGGCACGGTCTCGAGCGCCGCGAGCTCCTCGCCGAGCCGCTTCCGCGTCAGGTACACGCTCCGCTCGTCCATCGTGCTGGCGACGTTCGCGAAGTAGACCCACTCGAAGAAGCAGTGGGCCCGCCGCGGGCTGGCCGCGAAGCGGTCGATACGTATCCCGGCGTGGTCCACCACGAGCGCCGTCCCCGGCTCGAGCGAGTGGATCGACTCCGCCGGGAAGCCGAGGTTGAGCAACGCCACGCTCTCGCTGGCGGCGGCCACGAGCGGCCCGAGCCGCGCGTATTCCAGGGGACGGATCCCGAGCGGATCGCGGGCCACGATGAGCCGGCCGCGGGCGTCGAGGATCGCCAGGTTCCAGGCGCCGTCGAAGCGGCGGGCGAGCGCCGCGAGCAGCTCGGCGGGCGCGGGATCCGCGTCGCCGGCAAGCTCCCGGCCGATCGCGTGCATGATCACCTCGGTGTCGTTGTCACGTGCGAGGTGATGCTCGGCCGAGGCGAGGATTTCGGCCCGTAGCTCCGGATAGTTGGCCAACTGCCCGTTGAACCCGAACGAAAACCATTTCCGCCGCTGGATGTGCGGCCGCTCCAGCGGCTGCGCGTAGGCCCGGTCGTCGGCGCCGCATGTGGCATAGCGGACGTGGCCGATCGCGGCCCGGCCCGCGTGCTGCTCCATGAGGCTCTCGTACTTGCCCCGGTGGCTCATGCGGAACACCTCGCTCACCGTGCCCACGTCCTTGTAGGTGGCCAGGAGCTGGCTGCGGTCGGGGTTCCAGGCCGTGATGCCGGCCGAGAGCTGCCCGCGGTTCTGCACGTCGAGCAGCATGCGGGGCACGAGCCGCGACACCTCCTCCTGACCCTGCACCGGGCACAGCGGGCTGGCCTCGGCGGCGGGCACCGGCAGGTGGTAGATCGCGGCGAGGCCGCACTCGTGCTGGAGGTCGCTCATCGCAGGAGGCCACGCCGGAGGAGGGCGCCGGCACCTCGCGCACGCCCGAAACGGCACTATACGGGCGGCCGCCAAGGCGCCTCAACCACCGCCACGGGCGGGGCCGTTTCCGCGGCTTCGTCCGGTCGCGACGCCGACGGTAAGATGTGGGCTTCGTGCCGCGCGGCGCGACGACCGGCAGGCCTCCGCCAGCCACCATGATCGATCCCGACCGTTTCAGACTCGTCTCCACGGCCCGGCTGGTCGTGGTGAAGGTCGGGACCCGCGTGCTCACGGGCACCGACGGCCTGCTCGACGACCGCCGCATCGCGGCGCTCGGCCGGCAGATCGACGCGGTGCTCGCGGGGGGACGGCAGGTCGTGCTCGTGAGCTCGGGCGCAGTCGGCGCCGGCATGGGACGCATGGGCCTCGACCGCCGGCCGCAGGAGCTCGCCGCCCTCCAGGCCGTGGCCGCCATCGGCCAGAGCTGCCTCGTCGAGGCCTACGAGCGGGCCTTCCGGGCCCACGGCCGCCACGCGGCGCAGGTGCTCCTCGTGGCCGACGACCTGCAGGACCGGGCCCGCTACCTCAACATCCGCAACACGCTCCGGGCCCTGCTCGACTTCGGCGCCGTGCCGGTCATCAACGAGAACGACACCGTGAGCGTCGAGGAACTGCGGACGTCGTTCGGCGACAACGACCGGCTCGCGGCGCTCGTGGCCACGCTCGTGGGCGCCGACCTGCTCGTGCTCCTGTCCGACGTGGACGGGCTCTACGACCGACACCCCGCCGAGCCCGGCGCCGCGGTCCTGCCGCACGTGCCCCGGATCGACGCCGCCATCGAGGCCCTCGCCCGCGACCGGCCCGGCGGCCTGTCGAAGGGGGGCATGGCGAGCAAGATCGCCGCCGCCCGCATCGCCACCGACGCGGGCGGCGCCTGCATCATCGCCTCGGGCCGCGACGACGCCGTGCTCGAGCGCATCGTCCGCGGCGAGGCGGTGGGCACCGCGTTCACCGGGCACGCCGAGTCGATGCCCGCGTGGAAGCGGTGGCTCGCGTGGTCGGCCGACGCCCGCGGCACGGTCACCGTCGACGACGGTGCCCGCCGCGCGGTGGTCGCGGGCGGCCGCAGCCTCCTCGCCGCGGGCGTGACCGGCCTCGACGGCGAGTTCACGGCGGGCGACGTGGTCGCGCTGGCCGGCCCCGACGGCGGCGTCTTCGCCCGCGGGTTGGTCAACTATCCCGCCGCCGAGTTGCGGCGCATCGCCGGTGCGCGGACGGAGCGGATCGCGGAGCTGCTGGGTTCGGTCCCCTACGAGGAGGTCGTGCACCGCGACAACCTCGCCATCGTCCGCCGCGACGCCGCGGCTGACGCCGGGTGAACTGGAACGAGCGACCATCATGCTGCACGAGCTCGTGATCGTCCTGGCGCTGATCCTGGCCAACGGCTTCTTCTCCGGGGCCGAGATGGCGATCGTCGCCAGCCGCCGCGGCCGGCTCCGCCAGCTCGCCGACCAGGGGGATGCCGGCGCCGCGACGGCGCTCGAACTGGCCTCCAACCCCGACCGCTTCCTGCCCACGGTGCAGATCGGCATCACGCTCGTGGGCACGCTCGCGGCCGTCTACGGCGGCGACCGCCTGGTCGACGCCTTCGCCGGCTGGATCGCGGCCCGCGTGCCGCCGGCGCTGGCGGGCGCCTCGCGGACGATCGCGCTGACCACGTTCGTGATGCTGCTCTCGTTCTTCACGCTCCTGCTCGGCGAGCTCGTGCCCAAGCGGCTCGCGCTGCGGCGGGCCGAGGCGTTCGCCCGCCTCGCCGCGCCCGTCATGCAGTTCGTGTCGCTCGTCTTCAGGCCGCTGGTCTGGGGCATGGGAACGGCCACCTCGGCGCTGCTCTTCCTGCTCGGCGCCCGGGGCCAGGCCGGACCCTCGGTCTCCGTCGACGACATCGAGCACCTGCTGGAGGCGGGGCGGGCGGAGGGCGTGCTCGAGCCGGTGGAGCAGGCCGTGGCCAGCGAGGCGCTGCGGCTCGGCGAGCGGACCGTCCGCGACATCATGCGGCCGCGGATCGACCTCGACGCCCTCGACATCGAGACGCCTTCCGACGAGGTGCTCGGCGCCATCGCCATGGCGGGCTATTCGCGGCTGCCCGTCTACGAGGGCTCGCTCGACCACATCCTCGGCTACGTCTCGCTCAAGGACGTCCTGCGGCACAACTGGATGGGCTGGCCGATCGAGCTGCGCAAGATCATGCACCGCGCCC
>JBJTPA010000306.1:0-3998 GCA_046074885.1 Planctomycetaceae bacterium | reverse complement strand
GGTGATCAGCACGCCCGACCACCACCACGTGCCGGCGGCGATCCGGGCGATCCGCCGGAAGCTCCACGTCTACTGCGAGAAGCCGCTGGCCCACACGGTGGCCGAGGCCCGGCTCGTGACGGAGGAGGCGCGGAAGGCGGGCGTGGCGACGCAGATGGGCACGCAGATCCACGCCGAGGAGAACTACCGCCGCGTCGTGGAGATCGTCCGCTCGGGCGCGATCGGCGACGTCACAGAGGTGCACGTCTGGGTGGGCAAGGGCTGGGGCGGTGGCGAGCGGCCGCCGGGGGGCGAGGAGCCGCCCAAGACGCTCCACTGGGACCTCTGGCTGGGCCCGGCGCCCGTGCGGCCCTACGTGCCGGGCCGCTACCATCCCGCGCAATGGCGCCGCTGGTGGGACTTCGGCAACGGCACGCTCGGCGACATGGGCTGCCACTACATGGACCTGCCGTTCTGGGCGCTCGACCTGAAGTACCCGACGGCGTGCGCGGCCGAGGGCCCGCCCGTGCATCCCGAGACCTGCCCCGAGGGCCTCGTCGTGCACTACGAGTTCCCGGCCCGCGACGCGAAGCCCGCGGTGAAGCTCACGTGGTACGACGGCAACAAGACGCCGAAGGAGGTTGCAGGCCAGCGGGTGCCCGGCAGCGGCGTGATGTTCGTGGGCACGGCGGGCACCATGTTCGCCGACTACGGGAGTTCCAAACTCTTCCCGCAGGAGAAGTTCGCCGGCTTCAGGCCGCCGGCGCAGTCGATCCCGCGGTCGCCGGGGCACTACGCCGAGTGGATCGCGGCCTGTCGCGGGGGCCCGGCCGCCTTGTGTAACTTCGACTACGCGGGCCCGCTCTCGGAGGCGGTGCTGCTCGGCAACGTGGCCTACAGGACAGGAAAGCGGATCGAATGGGACGCCGCGAAACTCGAGGCGACCAACGCCCCCGAGGCCGCGAAGTTCATCCGCAAGGAGTACCGCGCCGGGTGGGAGGTGGCGTAGGCCGGGTCGGGCCCCGAAGCCCCCCGGAACCCGGGATTTCCCAGGCGGCGCTCGACCGGCGGCCGGCGGCGCGGTACTTTCTGGGGCTCGATGGAAACCCGTCGAGCCGCACCGCTTCGCCACCCCTTCCGGATTCCCGCCATGGCCAAGGCAGCCCCCGACACCGCCACCTCCTCCGCCGCCACGATGAAGGGCGCGGGCCACGAATACGCGATCGTCGTTGACGGCGGCCGGCAGTACCGCGTCATGGCCGGGCAGGAGCTCGAGATCGACTTCCGCCACCAGGACGCCGGCAGCGAGATCGTGTTCGACGAGGTGCTCGCCGTCAGCAAGGCGGGCACGCTCACGCTCGGCAAGCCGAAGGTCAAGGGCGCGAGCGTGAAGGCCGAGGTGGTCAGCCTCGTGCAGGGCGAAAAGATCTACGTCCAGAAGTTCGCGCGGCGGAAGAACTACCGTCGCCGCACGGGCCACCGGGCCCTGACCACGCGGATCCGCATCACGTCGATCTCGGCGTGAATCGTGCCGTAAGGCATCGGCTTCCGCCGGGACGGCTCCGTAGCCCGGTCGCCTCGCGGCCGGGAAGGCCCCAGTTGCGAGGCAACTGGGCTCCGTGCGGCGAGCCGCCTGCGATCCCATCGGGCATCACAACCCCAGGCCGCCGAGCGGGCCGTCGCGGCGGCAGAGGTCGTCCACCCGCGCGGTGATCGCCGGATCCTCCTCCACCGGCGGCGCGTGGTGCGGCTTGAGCCGGGCGTCGATCACGAGCGGCCCGCGGCAGCCCCAGTGCTTCTGGTGCGTGAAGGCCTCCACGCCGTGGACGTCGGCCGCGGGGTTCGACCGCGTGAACGTCACCCAGAGGAGATTGTCGAGCGCCGCCGCGGCGAAGTCGGCGTCGTCCACGATCACGACGAGCGGCACCGTCCGCAGCGGGTGGAGCGGGTCGATCGCGGCGCAGAACCGCGCGACGGCGGCCGCCCACGGGGCCACGGCCGCCGCGGCCCAGATCGCGGCGTCGTTCTCCGCGTCGAGCCGCGGCCGCGGCTCGATTCGCGGGCCCTCGACCGCCACGATCCCCGGCAGGCAGAGCCGCGGGTTGCGGAAGCCGTCGGGCAGGCGCGTGCCCGGGGGGAGTTCCCGCGGCAGGTCGCGGATCACGGGGCCCCTGGCGGCCACGACGAGTTTCGAGCCGGCGTTCATGCCGCTGCCCGAGTAGTCGAGCGTGTCGATCGTGGTCTCGGTGTGGAAGTGGCAGTCGCGGGCCCAGTCGGCCCGCGCGAGGAGGTGGGCGAGGAAGCCCCGCACGTCGTGCGCGTCGAGCTCCGGCGCCTCGCGGCCGTCCACGATGAAGAGATACTTCGCGAGCGAGAGTTGCCCCTGGCCGAGGATCGCGGAGGCCTGCGTGAGAAGCTCGGCGGGCCGGCCGGCATCGCGCCACGGCTGGTACCGCTCGCTGCCCACGGCGAGCAGGAGCGGGTGGACGCCCGAGGCGTCCACCGCGTGGACGCTCGACACGCCCGGCAGCACCGTCGGGATCACCGGGCCGGTGAGCTCGTGGACGAGCCAGCCGAAGAGCGTGTCCTCCTGCGGTGGGCGGCCGACGACGGTGATCGGCCAGATCGCCCCCTCGCGGTGCCAGACGGCGTCCACCTCGAGCACGGGGAATTCGTGCCGCCGCGCGTAGTAGCCGAGGTGGTCGCCGAACGGGCCCTCGGGCTTCGTGACGCCGGGCCGGACGGTGCCCTCGATCGCGAAGTCGGCGTCGGCGTAGATGGCGGGCCGGCCCGGCCGGGAGATCATCGGGATGCGGTGGCCGGCGAGCACGCCGGCGAAGGCCAGTTCGGAGAGGCCCTCGGGGAGCGGCATGACCGCCGACACGGCCATCGCGGGGGAGCCACCGACGAAGATCGCGACCTTCAGCGGCTCGCCCCGGGCGAGCGCCGCCGCGTGGTGCACGCCGATGCCGCGGTGGATCTGGTAGTGGAGCCCGGCCTCGAGGTCGGGGGCGTAGTCGTTGCCCGCGAGCTGCACGCGGTACATGCCGAGGTTCGACCGCGCCGTGCCGGGGCGATCCGGGTGCTCCGTATAGACGGCAGGGAGCGTGACGAAGGGGCCGCCGTCGCCGGGCCAGGCCACCACCTGCGGCAGCCGGGAGAGCGGGACGTTGCGGGCCAGGGCGGGCCCGGTCCGCACCGTGCGCGGCAGCATCGCGAGCGAGTCGAGCGGGGCCCGCGCATAGCGCCACGGACGCCGCAGGGCGGCCGTGGGATCGACCTTGAGTTCGACGAGCCGCTTCACGCGGTCGAGCGTGTCGATGAAGATCCGCTCGATCCGCCGCCGCGTGCCGTAGAGGTTCGCGAGGATCGGGAAGGCCGAGCCCGCGGGCCGCGTGAATAGCACGGCCGGCCCGCCGGCCCGAAACAGCCGCCGCTGGATCTCCGCGATCTCGAGCCGCGGCTCGACCGGGTGGTCGATCTCGACGAGCTGCCCCTCGGCCCGCAGGGCGGCGACACAGGCGGCGAGCGAGCGGAATCCCATGGGGGCCGGTTCTCCTGGGGAAATCCTAGCCTCGACCCGGAAGGGTGTAGATTGGTCGCCCGACTCTCCCTCGGGAGAGGCCGGCCGCAGGCCGGGTGAGGGTGCCTTGGTGGTCCACCGAAGCACCCTCACCCCGGCCCTCTCCCACAGGGAGAGGGAGTTTGCTCATCGGGAGGAGAACATCGTCGCATGGTCAAGATTTCGACGAGCTACGAGGGCGGGCTGCGGTGCCGCGCCACGCACGGTCCGTCGGGCACCACGCTCGTCACCGACGCGCCCGTCGACAACCACGGCAAGGGGGAGAGCTTCTCGCCCACCGATCTCGTCGCCACCGCCTTCGGTGCGTGCATGATGACCGTCATGGGCATCGTGGCCGAGCGGCACGGCGTGAACCTCGCGGGCATGACGGTCGAGACCGAGAAGGTGATGACGGCCCAGCCGCCGCGGCGGATCGCCGCGCTCAGGACGCGGCTCG
>JBJTPA010000305.1:0-4431 GCA_046074885.1 Planctomycetaceae bacterium | reverse complement strand
CCCGACGTCACCGGCTTGAAGACGCGCACCTCGCCAACCCGACCCGAGCCGGGCGCGGCCACGATGTCGGCCGCCGCATTGCCGGTGACGTGGCCCATCGCGAGCCGCACGCCCCCCTTGAAGTCCGCCTCGAACGCGAGCACCGAGGCCTGCTGGGCGCCGGTCTCCGCGTCCACCAGCCGCACCAGCGACGTGCTGGAGGGGCCCACGTCGCTCGCCACCGCCACGTTGGCGGAGAGCAGCCGCCGCCCTTCCAGGCCCTCCACCAGGAGCCGCCGCTGCCGGAGGCGGGAGCGGGCCGGGGGCGGGCGACGACGGGCCATGAGAGGATCTCCGGGGATGTTCCCTCGTACGTCCAGAGATACCCCACGGTTCGGACCGGGGCAATTTTCCGGGACTTTCCGGCCGTTCCGCCCGCGCAGGGATGTCAGCCCAGGGCCAGCGGCTCCGGCATGAACGTCACCACCGGAATCAGGAACGCCAGGATTCCGAGTACGGTGCGGACCGGCCCCAGGGGTACGCCGTCCTCCCGGATCGGGGGGTGGTCGGCGCCTATGAGAGTGATGGCCACGACCATGAGGAGCCAGTCGTACGCCCCCCAGGCGACGATCGCCGCCATGGCGGCGAGCAGCACGCCGCGGGCCACCCAGTCGCCGCGACGCCCGAACACGGCCCGGCAGACATGCCCCCCGTCGAGCTGCGAGAGCGGGATCATGTTGAGCCCCGTCACGAGCAGCCCGACCCAGCCGGCCATGAACAGCGAGTTGGGGGCCACGACCGCCGCCCCAAGGTCGGGCCGCACCGCGTCGCGGATCCAGCGGGCCACGACGGGCATCGCGAATGGATTGGCCTCGACCGGCCCGCCGACGATCAGCCCCGCCGCGAGCAGCGGCAGCGCGACCACGAGGCCCGCCACGGGCCCGGCGATCGCGATGTCGAAGAGCTGCCGGCGGTTCGCCTGCGAGCCCTCCATGCCGATCACGGCGCCGAGCGTGCCGGTGAGCAGGAGCGGCATCGGGATGAAGAACGGCAGCGTGGCCCGGATGCCGTGGACGCGGGCGGCCACCCAGTGGCCCGCCTCGTGCGCCGAGAGCACGGCCAGCACCGCGGCCATGTAGACGAGCCCGCGGACCCAGTGCGTGGCCACCGCCGCCGCGACACCGTCGTCCGCGCCGAGCAGGACGGGCTGCCAGCCCACGCCGCCGGCGGCGAACGTGGTCAGCGCCGTGAGACAGTAGAGCACGAGCGGCAGCCGGTCCCGGAGCCGGGGGCGCAGCGCCGGAGCCTCCTCGTGGCGGAGGCCCTCGAGACGCGGCGCGGCGGCTGGCGTGGTGTCGTGCATCGGGATCCGCCGTCGAGAATACCGCTTTCGACGGCGGCTGATAGAATCCGGCTCCCCCGCAGCGAGGCCCTCCGTGCATCTTCGTTTCGCCGTCGCGGTCGTCGCGATCGTCCTGTCCGCCGCCGGCCTCCGGGCCTTCGCCGCCGACGTCGTGGCCGTCGTGGCCTGCGATCCCTACGCCGACCTCAAGAAGCAGATCCGCTGGGTCGGCACGCTCATCGGCCAGCCGCAGCTCGACGCGCTCGCGGAGTCGCCGCTCATGTTCGCGACGCAGTTCAAGGGCCTCGCCGGGCTCGACGTGTCGAGGCCGATCGGACTCGTGGTGACCGCGGCCGGCGACGCGGCGGCGGTCCACGCGTATGTGCCGGTCAAGGACATCGACCGGCTGCTCGATTCGCTCTCGGGAATGCTCGGCCCCGTGGAACAGGCGGACGGCGTCCGCCGCGTGTCGCCCCCCGGCGCCATGCCGCTCGACATCGTCGAGAAGGACGGCTGGGCGATCGTCGGGCCACCGGGCGCGGCGGCACCGGTCGCCGACCCGACGGAGTCGTTCGCCGGAATCGTGAAGCAGTTCGCGCTCGGCGTGCAGGCGTTCCCGAGCCGGATGCCGGAGGGGATGCGCGAGCAGCTGCAGGCGCAGATCGACCAGGCGGCGGCCGCGCAGGGGGCGACCGGCATGGCTGCGGCCGTCGAGAGCCTGAATGAGGTCGAGGGAATCACCCTCGGGCTCGCGATCGACACGGAGCGTGACCAGGTGAGCATCGAGACCCGGAGCAGCATGACGGCGGCCTCGCCGGCCGGCCGGGCCCTGGCGGAGATGGCGAAGGGCGCCACCACCGTCGCCACGCCGGCCACGTCCGACGGCAAGCCGGCGGCCCTCGCGCTCCACCTCGCGGCGGCCGTGCCGGAGGCCCGGCGACGGGAGGTGATCGACGGCCTGGCCGCGGTGCGGGCCGAGGACGGCGCCGACGCCGCCTCCACGACGGCCATGTCGATCCTGCGGGAAGCCCTCACCGCGATGATCGAGGCCGGGGGCTACGACGCGTCGCTCGCGATCGACACGAGCGTGGTCACCGACGAGATGGCGGTGCCGGCCGTGACGGCCGGCATGAAGGTCAAGGACGGCCGGGGCCTCGAGGCCGCCATCAAGAAACTGTTCGCCGGCGCGGGCGAGGTGCCGGGGCTGGCGACGAAGTTCGACGCGGGCGAGGCGGCGGGGGCGAAGCTCCACCGGCTCACGCTGAAGGACACCGGCCTGCCGGGCGTCGACGCCATCGACGTCACGCTGGCCGTGGCCCCGACCTACGCCTGGCTGCTCACCGGTCCCGACGTCCCGAAGCGGCTGGCGGCCGTCGCCGGCGCGAGCGGCAAGCCAGACGCGAAGGTCAAGCCGATGGCCGACGCCACCGTGGCGCTCGGACCGGTGCTGCGCTACATGGCCGCCGTCGCCCGTGCCCAGGGAGACGTCGCGGCGGACCCGGCCGGCCTCGAGGCGGCCGCCGAGGTGGCCGACGCCCAGAAGTCCGCGCTCGTGCAGCTGCTCGTGCGGCCGATCGAGCGGGGCATGACGCTGCGACTGGCCGCAGACGCCGGCGCGATCCGCACGGTGGCGGCGAGCGTGAACCGGCGGCCCGCCGCGGCCCGGCCCGGCGTGCCCGCGACCGGCGGCCCGGACCCCATCCCGTTCGCCGTGCCGGTCCAGTGACCCGCCGATGAGCACGACGCCCCCGTCCCCCGCACGTCCCGCCATCCGCCGGGAGATTTCCGGCGTCGCGGTCGCCGACCTCGCGCAGCGGTTCGGCACGCCGCTCTACGTCTACGACGCCGAGACGATCCGCCGCCGCTGCCGCGACCTGGCGGCGTGGGACACCGTCCGCTTCGCGCAGAAGGCCTGCTCGAACCTCGCCGTCCTCGCCCTCGTCCGCCGCGAGGGCGTGTTGGTCGACGCCGTGAGTACCGGCGAGATCCACCGGGCGCTCGCTGCCGGCTATGCCGCGCACACGCCCTCGGGCGCGGCGGGCCCGCACGACCTGCCGCCGGCCCACCCGATCGTCTACACGGCCGACATCTTCGACCGCGACGCCCTCGAGGCCGTCGCGCGGCACGGCATCCACGTCAACTGCGGCTCGTCCGACATGCTGGAGCAGCTGGCCGAGCGGATGCCGGGCGCGAGTGTCACGCTCCGCGTGAACCCCGGCTTCGGTCACGGCCACAGCCAGAAGACGAACACCGGCGGCGAGGGCTCGAAGCACGGCATCTGGCACGAGGAGATCCCCGAGGTGCTCCGCCGCGCCGAGTGGGCGGGCCTGCAGGTGAGCGGTCTCCACATGCACATCGGCAGCGGCACCGACCTCGCGCACCTGGCCGAGGTGGCCGGCGCGCTCGAGCGGGTGGCCCGCGAGATCGGCCGGTCGCTGACCACGATCTCGGCCGGCGGCGGCCTGCCGGTGCCCTACAGGCCCGGCGAGGTCCACGCCGACCTGGGCGGCTACTTTCAGCTCTGGGACGCCACGCGGAAGAAGCTGGAGGACGCCTTCGGCCACCGCATCCGCCTGGAGATCGAGCCGGGCCGCTACCTCACGGCCGAGAGCGGCTTCGTGGTCACCGAGGTCCGCGCCGTCAAGAAGCAGGGCGACCGGAAATACAGCCTCGTCGACGCCGGCTTCAACAAGCTCGCCCGGCCCGTCCTCTACGGCTCCTACCACCCGATGAGCCTCTGTCCCGCCGACGGCCTCGCCCGGCCCGAGCCCGACGAGGTGGCGGTGGGCGGGCCGCTCTGTGAGTCGGGCGACATCTTCACGCAGACCGACGGCGGCTTCGTGGCCACGCGGAGCCTGCCGGCTGCCCAGGTGGGCGACCTGCTCGTGATCGAGATCGCCGGCGCCTACGGCTTCGTGATGGCGAGCAACTACAACTCGAAGCCCTTGCCTGCCGAGGTGCTCGTGGACGGCGGCTCGGCCCGCCTCGTCCGCGCCCGCCAGACCCCCGAGGATCTCGTCCGCGGCGAGCGGGTGTAGGGCGTCGCCGATTCCCGTGGCGCCCACCGCCACGCGTACGAATGCGATCCCTTCCGTGGCGCACACCTCCAG
>JBJTPA010000304.1:0-5094 GCA_046074885.1 Planctomycetaceae bacterium | reverse complement strand
GGACCTGCAGTTCGAGCTCGTGGAGCCGCTCCGCGACCTCTTCAAGGACGAGGTCCGGCAACTCGGCCTGCAGCTCGGCCTGCCCGAGCGGATCGTGTGGCGGCACCCGTTCCCGGGGCCGGGCCTCGCGGTCCGCTGTCTCGGCGAGGTGACGAAGCCGCGGCTCGACACGCTCCGCGAGGCCGACGCGATCGTGCTCGAGGAGCTCGAGCGCGCCGGCCTGATGCGGAAGGTGTCGCAGGCGTTCGCGGTGCTGCTGCCGGTGCGGAGCGTGGGCGTGATGGGCGACGCGCGGACCTACGACGACGTGCTCGCGGTCCGGGCCGTCGAGACCGAGGACTTCATGACCGCCGACTGGAGCCATCTGCCGTACGAGGTCCTCGCCCGCATCTCGACGCGGATCATCAACGAGGTCCGCGGCGTGAACCGCGTCGTGTACGACGTCTCCTCGAAGCCCCCGGCCACCATCGAGTGGGAGTGACGAGGCGGGCTGGCACGGGCAGTCCCCGCGCTGGCGCTTGGGGCTTCCTGACGGAAGGTAAACCCGGTCGCGAGGCGACCGGGCCACGGAAGTTGACTTTGCTCCACAAGGAAGCCCGGAGCGCGAGCGACGGGACTGCAAGCCGCAAAGCCCCCACCGCGGGGGTCGGTATACTCGGGGGGCAAACGCGAAGCACTCCCAGGGCGGGGCCACACTCCCATGCACGTCGCCATCATCGAGGACGATCCCGTCATCGCGAGGTCGGTGTCCACGGCCATGACCGAGGCGGGGCACGCCTGCACCGTCGTGGCCGACGGCGCGACGGCGATCCGCGACCGGACGATCCTGGGCAGCGACGTCGTCCTCCTCGACCTCATGCTGCCGCAGGTGGACGGCCTGGAGGTGCTGCGGCAGGCGCGGGCGGCGGGCGTGCGGACGCCGGTGATCGTGCTCACCGCCCGCGCGGGGCTGCCGGACAAGCTCATGGGCTTCGAGGCCGGTGCCGACGACTACCTCGTGAAGCCGTTCTCGATCGACGAGCTCCTGGCGCGCGTCGAGGCCGTCCACCGGCGGGCGGCGCACAAACCGGCGATGGAACTCGAGGCCGGCCCCCTCAAGCTCGCGCTCGGCACGAAGCGGCTGTCGCTCGGGGGCCGTGACGTCGTGCTCACGCCCACCGAGTTCAGCATCCTGGAGCTGCTCATGCGGTTCCGGGGGCAGGTCGTGACCCGGAAGATGCTCTGCGAGCACGTCTGGGGCTTCGACTGGGACGGGCCGACGAACGTGATCGAGGTCCACATCAACCGGCTTCGCGGCAAGCTCGACAAGGGCCGCGAGACCTCGTTCATCAGCACGATCCGGGGCCGCGGCTATGCCCTTGCGACTGCGTGAGCGGCTGCCGTGGGGCACGCTCCGGCTCAGGCTGGCCGCCTGGAACACGGCGGTCGTGCTCGCCATGACCGTGGTGGCGCTGGTCGCGGCCCGCTACGCGGCGCGGGCGACGCTCTTCCACGCCGCCGACGACGAACTGCGCGGCGGCGTCGTGGAGGTGGCGCTGGCGATCAACGACCTGTTTCCCGACATGGATGCGGTCGTGGCCGAGATGCGGCGACGGGCCGCGGGCCAGGAGCGGCGCGGCTGGTTCAGCCAACTGCTCACCCAGGAAGGCCAGACCCTGTGGAAAAGCGAGCACTGCCCCGACCAGGTGGCGGCGGTCAGGCCCTTCAACCTCGACCGTGACGAGAACATCGTGCAGGTGGGCCCGTATCGCTACGTGCGCCGGCGGATCACCACCCCCGGTGCGCGCAACTTCCACGTCCGCGTCGGCACCTACACGACCGGCTTCGACGCGAGCCTCCAGGACCTGGTGAGGCTGCTCACGTTCCTCGGCGTCGTGCTTTGCGGACTGACGCCGTTCGCCGGCTGGTGGCTCGCCATTCGAGCCACGCGGCCCATCACCGCGATTCTCGAGACCGCCGACCGGCTCGAACCGACCAGGCTCGCCGACCGCCTGCCCGTCCAGGGCGTGGGTGACGAACTCGACCACCTCGCCATCACGATCAACGACCTGCTGGACGACGTCGCCGCCCACGTCCGACGGCAGCAGGAGTTTCTCGCCGACGCGGCGCACGAGCTCCGCGGCCCGCTCGCCGCGCTGCAGGGCTCGGTGGAGGTGGCGCTCGCGCACGAACGCGACGCCGACACCTATCGAGAGGCCCTGGAGGTGGTGCTCGACGAGGCCCGCTATCTCACCAAGCTCGCCAACGGCCTGCTCCTGCTGGCCGAGTCGGGCGCCGAGAACGTGCCCGTGGCGGCGACACCGGTGAACCTGGCGGACGTCGTGCGGGAGGCGGCCGCCATGTTCACGGGCGCCGCCGAAGACCGCGGCGCCGCGATCGACGTGTCCACCACCGCGGCCCCCGCGGTCGTGGCGGGCGACCCGGGACAGATCAGGCAGGTGGTCGGCAACCTCCTCGACAACGCGATCCGCTTCACGCCGCCCGGCGGACGCATCGACGTCGGCCTGGCCCAAGATGCGGACGGTGGGCGCGTCACGCTGACGGTGGCCGACTCCGGACGGGGGATCGCGGCCGAGCACCTGCCGCGGCTCTTCGACCGGTTCTACAAGGCAGATCGGTCGCGGACCCGCGACGGCGACTTGCGGACCGGCGGCCTCGGGCTCCCGATCTGCAAGGCGATCGTGGAACGTCACGGCGGCACGATCTCTTTGGCGAGCCGCGTGGGCCGGGGCACGACCGTGACCGTCACGCTGCCGGTCGCCGCAACGACCCCGCCTCCGTCCGTCTAGAACTCCCGGCCTCGCCCCCACGTGGCACGCGGACACGCGTGGGTCGCCTCCAACGTCTGATACGGCTCCCACATGAGCCTCGCGCTTCCGCGATCACCTCGACTCGTGGCCCAGTCGCCTCGCGACTGGAATCCGGCCCGTGGATCGACCGCACAATCCGGTTGCGAGGCAACCGGACCACGGGTCGGATCACGCGCGAGGATCAAGTGTGACCCGTCTGACTCACTCGCCGGAGTCGCCGGGCTTCCCAGGATTGCGTGGATCGCCGGGTCGCGGTAACCGGCACCCGTGAGCCAGCCCGCAAGGTCGCCGCCGTCCACGCGACCGGCATTTCGCCTCACAAAAGCAGGACCCGATTCTTCGCTGCCGAATCCTCCGGGTGTGACGCCTGTGAGGACACGACTCCTCCGGGCACGCCACCCGTGAGGAGTACACCGAGTTGAACGCCACCGTCGCCGCTGCAGGTCGTGCCGGACGTTCCGGCAGGACCGACCACCGCTCCCCGAGCCGTCGCCGTGCCTCCGGTCATCCGGCGGCGGGGCTGATCCTGGCGACCGTCGCCGCGATCGGGGCCGTGCCGGCCGCCCCCCGAGCGCCGGCCGCGGGTCCGGACCGCTTCCTCGTCGTCGCCGAGACGCCCGACGCGCCGGGCCTCGCGCTGCCGACCGTCGCGTCGTCGTTCGGATCGTTCGAGGACGTCGCGGAGGCGGTGACCGCCGACCGGGCGCGGGTCGCCGAACTCGAGTCGCGGCTGCGGTCGCTGGAGGATAAGGCGGCGGAGCCGCTGCCGGCCCCGAAAGCGAAGGACACGGCGAAGGCCGATGGCAAGGACAAAAAAGACGACAAGAAGGACGATAAGAAGCCCGCCGAGCCCTACGAGATCGGCACCGACAAGAACCTCAAGCCCGCGTGGAAGGACTCCTTCCAGGCCGAGTCGGCCAACAAGGACTTCCGCGTCAAGATCGGCGGCCGCACGCAGGTCGATGCCGTGGCGTTCTCCGCCGGCCCGGGCCCTAGCCAGGCGCCCAACAAGGGCGGCCTCGATCCGGGCCTCGCCGACACCGTCAACTTCCGCCGCGCCCGGTTCCGCGTCGAGGGCCGGATGTACGAGCTCTACGACTGGGCCTGCGAATACGACTTCGTCAACCAGATCAACGTCAACAACGAGGTCTATCCCACCGAACGCGACTCAGGCCCGCTCACCGCCGTCACCGACCTCTGGATGCAGGTCCGCGAGGTGCCCTGGCTGGGCACGATCCGCGTGGGCAACCAGAAGGATCCCTACGGCTACGAGCACCTCACGAGCAGCCGCTGGCTCAACTTCATGGAGCGGTCGTTCGCCCAGGACGCCTTCGAGGGCCCGTTCAACAACGGCTTCCTCCCCGGCATCCAGATCATGAACTCCAACGAGGAGGGCAACGTCGCCTGGCAGATTGGCGAGTTCAAGAACGTGTCGAACCCGTTCGGGTTCTCGAACTCAACCGGCGGCAGCATGACGGTCGGCCGGCTCGTCTACCTGCCCGTCTTCGAGGACGAGGGCCGCAAGCTCCTGCACGTCGCCGTCTCGGGACGGACCATGGAGCCGCGTCGGCAGTACGCGGCTTTCAAGGATGGGCTCCCTGACGGCCCTGCCATCTCGGCCGTCCGGTTCCGCAGCCGCGGGGACATCCGCAACGGCCCGCCCGGTCCGCTCAACTCGATCTACGCCGACACGGGACTTCTCCAGGGCTCATGGCAGAACATGATCGGCCTCGAGCTCGTGGGCAACAACGGCCCGTGGTCGTTCCAGTCGGAGTACTTCGGCAGCTGGCTCTACAACGCCCGCACGACGAACGCCGGACCATACCTGACGAATGGCTTCCAACCGAAGCCCGGCACGAACGTGGGCACGGTCTATTACCAGGCGGGCTACGCGGAAGTGCTCTACTTCCTCACCGGCGAGAGCCGCACCTACTCGAAGATCGAGTATCGCTTCGACCGGCCGGTGCCCCACAACAACTTCTACGCCGTCCGTGGCGGCGGCTCGGGCCGGCGACTGAGCATCAGCGAGGGGGCCTGGCAGGTGGGCGTGCGCTACAACTACCTCTGCCTCAGCGACGGCGAGGTGAACGGCGGCGTGCTCAACGGCATGACGCTGGGTCTCAACTGGCTGCTCAACCCGAACGCCCGCGTGTACTTCAACTACGACTTCACCTACCGCGACTTCGCCAGCACGCCCTGGAAGAAGGACGGCACCCCCGGCACGAGTTACGACGGCAGCGGCTGCATCCACGGCTTCGGCACGCGGCTGGCGTTCGACTTTTGA
>JBJTPA010000303.1:0-5512 GCA_046074885.1 Planctomycetaceae bacterium | reverse complement strand
GTACGTGCGGTAGTCGAGCATCGTGGGCCGGTCGTCCCGCGACCGCTCGAGCAGGTCCTTGCGGACGATCACGACCGTCACGCCGGAGATGCCGGCGTTCTTCTGGGCGCAGGCGTAGATGAGGCCGTGGCGCGGCACGTCGATCGGCCGCGACAGGAAGTCGCTCGAGCAGTCGCAGACCAGCGGCGCGGTCCCCACGTCGGGGTCCCGCTTCCACTGCACGCCCTGGATGGTCTCGTTGCTGGTGACGTGCACGTAGGCGGGCGACTCCGAGAGCCGGATCTCGCCGGGGCCGGGGAGCCGGTCGTGCTTCGTGGCGGCGCCGTCCCAGGCGACGTGCACCTTCCCCTCGCGGCGGGCCTCCTTGATCGCGGTCGCGCCCCAGGTGCCCGTGAGCACGTAGTCGGCTGCCGCGGACCGCCCGCGGAGCAGGTTCATCGGCACCATCGAGAACTGCAGGCTCGCGCCCCCCTGGACGAGCACGATCTCGTGGGTGTCGCCGATGCCGAGCAGGCCCCGCAGGCCCGAGAGCGTGTCCTCGAGGATCCGGTCGAAGGCCGGGCTGCGGTGGCTGATCTCGAGGATCGAGCTGCCCACGCCGGGCAGCGACAGGAGCTCGGCCTGGGCCTGCTCCAGGACCTCCAGCGGCAACACGGCGGGGCCCGGCGAGAAGTTGAAGACCCGCTCCGTCGTCACCGTCGCCACGCCGCGGCCCTCCTCGGTCTGCACACGCTGCCGCCGCGAGATTCGCGGCTGGCGGGCAGGATAGGAGCGGCCCGCCGGGTGGTCAACGGGCCGGGCCCCATGCGGCGGCGGCGGGCACGGCGGTGGCCGGCGCGGCAGCCGGCGCGGCAGCCGGCGCGGCGGGGGGCGGCAGCGCCGCGGTCCGCGAGCCGGCGGAGGCAGACTGCAGGGCCGCGAGCCGCGCGGCCACCGCGGGCTGCGCGGGATCGGCCGCGAGCGCCCGCTGGTAGTTGGCTGCCGCCTGGCCCGCGTCGCCGGCCTGCTCGCGGAGGCTGCCGAGCGCCACGAGCGTCCGCGGGTCGCCCGGCGCGATCGCCAGCGCATCGACGAGTTGGTTCTCCGCCTCGCGGAGGTCGCCGTGCTCCTGAGCGAGCCGCGCGAGCTCGACGTGCGGCGCGGGATTGCCCGGCTGCGACCTGGCCCAGGCCTCGAGGCCGGCCACGGCCTCGGTGTCGCGCTTCTCCTCGACGAGCAGCACGGCCAGCGCCCGCTGGCACTCGGCGTGGTTCGGGTCGCGGGCCAGGCAGAGGTGGTAGTACTGCTCGGCCGTCGCCGCGTCGGCGGGCCGGCCGAAGACCTTCGCCTGCTGGTGGTACGTGGCCCCGAGGTTATAGAAGCAGTCGGGGTTTCCGGGCTCGCGGACGAGCGCCTGCTGGAAGCGGTCCACGGCGCCGAGGTAGTTGCCCTGCTGGTAGAGCCGCACGCCCTCGGCGTTGTCGTTGCGCGTCAGCCCGCCGCAGCCGGCGCAGCCGATCAGGCACGCGACGAGGATGCGGATCGCTGGCACGGGGCGGGCTCCATCCGGGGGGGCGGGGACGGTACCGGCCACGGCGGCAGCGGGACAAGCCCGCCGCAGCCCCTACAGGTTGCCCCGTCAGGCGGTGGCGACGCGCGTGTAGCCGAGGGACCGCAGCACCTCGAGCACCTCGCTGCACGTCGGGAACATGCGGCCGCTCGACCGCTTGTAGGAGTCGAGGGCCCGCATGAACTCCACCTCCTCGGGCCGGTAGTCGCGCTCGCAGGTGGTGGGGTCGATCTTGCGGCGGCGGCCGCCGACGTGGGGGGCGGAGAGGCCGGCGGCCGGCGCGGGACGACGGGGGACGCGGATCGACTTCGTGGCGGTGGTCATCGGCGGTGCTCCGGGGGGCGGGGACTCTGCCGGAAGCATGCACCATGCCGGCTGCGGTGACCCGGCCGGTCGGCGAAGAATGCCGGACTTTCCGGATTTTCCGGGTCGGGAAAACCCTGCCGGGCCGCTGCGGCCCGCACCGCCGTCACGACCGGCCGTGCGTCACCGGTTGTCGAAGAACTTCTTCAGCGCGTCGGCCGCCGCGTCGCGGGACGAGTCGGCCTTCTTCGCCTGCTGCTGTGGCAACGAGCCCGGCTTGCCCCGCCCGGCCTTGAGGGTGTCGAGCTGGAGCGACGACGACGAGGCCCCGGAGCCGCCGCCCGACACGCCGGATCCCGGGGCGGCCCCGGCCCCGGCGGGCGTCGAGATGCCCGAGACGGCCGAGAGGCCCATCGTCGAGGAGAGGCTCGAGGCCTCGTCGTTCCCGGCGTGGACGCTCGAGTCGTGGACGCCGCTCGTGGACGGGTCGTCGGCCCGGCCGCCGACGTCCTGCGTCGTGTCGAAGATGCCCGCCGGCTTGTCGTCGGCCATCAGCCACCGCGACACGTCGTCCTCGGTGCCCGCCTTCGCGGCGGGATCGGTGCACGACACCTTCAGCTCGAGCGCGCCCACGCGGATGATGTCGCCGTCGTTGAGCCGCGTCTTCTCGGTGATCCGCGCGCCGTTGACGAAGGTGCCGTTGCGGCTGCCGAGGTCCTGGATCCACGCGTCGGACGGCCCCACGAGCACCTCGCAGTGCCGGCGGCTCACGTCCTCGCTCAGCGGCCTCACGTCGCAGTCCTCGGCGCGGCCGATGAGCAGGCGATTGCGCTTGATGGCGATCGTGCGGCCGGCGCTCTTGCCGGAGGCGACGACGAGCTTGGTGACCATGGCGGCGGGTGCGGGCGGGGGTGCGGGACGCGGCGCGGAGGGACAGTAGCCTTGCTCATCGTAACAAGCCCGAACCGGGCGCGAATACGCCCGGCCCGGGCTCAACGCCGCTCCAGCCAGCGTGCGGTTCCGAACGTGCCGGCCAGGGAGGAAATGCGGGCCTCCCGCCCCCGGGCGAACGCCCCGGTCCGCCACGCCACGCCGCCGCCGCGGGCCACGGCCTCCAGCCAGCGTCGGGCCAGCGCGTCGGGGCCGACGGCCGCCGCCTCCGCATGGAGGTCGAACAGGCCCGGATGCCGGGCCGCCTCCCCGACGCCCTCCGCCCGCCGCAGCAGCAGGCTCCCGTGCTGCACGACCGCGGCCGCGAGCCGCCGCTGCGCGCTGCCGAGGATCTTGGCGTCGCCCGCCGCGGGCCCGGAGCCGCGGACCACGACGTCCCCCTCGGCGCGGCGGTCGAAGCAGAAGAATGCGTCGGGGCCGCCCCGAGCTGCGGGCTCCCCCGCGGCACACATCCGCGCCGCCACGCCGAGCCCGGCGAGCACCTCCACGAGCGCCGCGTGGAACGCCGTGTAGAGGGCCTGCGGCCGGCCGGCGAGCGGGTGCGTCCGCGGCACGGCCGCCGCGTAGGTCAGGTCGGAACCATGCACGATCGCGCCGCCGCCGCTCGGCCGGCGGACCAGCGCGGCGCCCGCGATCGCAGGCTCGGCGCGGGCGGCGGCGACCGGCTGGAACGCGCCGAGCGACACGGTCGTCGCGGTCCAGCCGTAGAGCCGGACCACGGGTCCGCCGGCCGCGACCGCCTCGTCGGCGAGGCACTCGTCGGCCGCCATGTTGGCCGGGCCGTCCGCCGGGCCGTCCCACCAGACCGGAATCGTCGTCACGTGACCGCCGTCAATGGGGCTGGCTCTTCACCAGCGTCTCGTAGGCGGCGCGGTCCATGAGGGCCGCCGTCTGCGTTGGATCGTCGGGGCGGATGCGGGCGATCCAGCCGCCGCCGTAGGGGTCGGCACCGAGCGTCTCGAGCGCACCCGGCAGCGACGCATTGACCGCCACGATCTCGCCGGAGACCGGCGCGTAGACGTCGCTCACCGCCTTCACGCTCTCGATCTCGCCGATCGACTCACCCGCCTTCACCCTCTTCCCGACGGCGGGCAGCTGCATGAACACCAGGTCGGTGAGGGCGGCGACGGCGTAGTCGGAGATGCCGACCGTGACGAGGCCGTCGGCCTCGGGCCTCGCCCACTCGTGGGTCTTCGCGAATCTCGGTTCGGCCGCCATGCGAGGGTCTCCGGGGGAGCGGACCGCGGCAGCATAGCGGATGCCCCGCCCGCACGGCATCACCCGCGGCGATGGAAGGGGAGGGGGACGACCGTCACCGCCTGCCGCGCGTCGCGGATCACGATGTCGAGCGCCGTGCCGGCCGCGGCGGCGGCGCGGTCCACGAGCGCCATCGCGATGGCGTGGCCGAGCGTCGGGGAGTAGCTGCCGCTCGTCACGACGCCGACCTCGACGCCGTCGCGGGCCACCGGGTTGCCCTCGCGGGCGCTCCGCTTCGAGTCCAGCGCGAGCCCCACCCGGACGCGGCCACCGGGATGATCGCGGAGTTCGCGGAAGTGTGCGGCCCCGGGAAAACTCCGCGGGCGGCCGTCGGCGGAATCGAGGTTCACGGCCAGGTCGAGGCCGATCGCGAACGGGTCGCTCCCGGGGACGAGCTCGTGGCCGTAGAGCGGCATGCCGGCCTCGAGCCGGAGGGTGTCGCGGGCGCCCAGGCCGCAGGCCCGCACGCCGGAGGAAGCGCCCGCGTCGTGGATCGCGCTCCAGACCCGCTCCGCGTCGCCCGCGGCCACCACGATCTCGACGCCGTCCTCGCCCGTGTAGCCCGTGCGGCTGACGGCCGCGGCGGCCCCCGCCACGGTCGCGGCGCAGGCCGTGTAGTTCCTGAGCGCGACGATCCTCGCCGCGTCGGCCGCCGGACACAGTCCGGTCACGATCTCGATGGCTCGCGGCCCCTGCACGGCGATCATCGCGGTCTCGAGGGTGCGGTCGCGGAGCGTGACGCCGGCTGCGGGCAGCCGCGATTGCAGCCACGCCACCACGCGTTCGCGGTTGCTCGCATTGACCACCATCGACATCCGCGGCGTGCCGTCGGCCGCGTCGGCCTCGCGGGTCACGAGCGCGTCGTCGAGGATCGCCACGCCCCCCGCATCGCTCGTGACGAGCGTGTAGCGGGCCCGGCCCACCGGCATGTCGGCCACCCGTCGCGTGAGCAGCGACTCGAGCCACGCCTGCGATCCCGGCCCGTCGATCGCGAGCCGCCCCATGTGCGAGACGTCGAACAGCCCCGCCGCCGTCCGCGTGGCCACGTGCTCGTCCACGATCGACGAATACTGCACCGGCATCGACCACCCGGCGAAGTCCACCATCCGCCCCCCGTGGGACTCGTGCCAGGCGCGAAGCGGCGTGGAGAGAAGGGGAGCGGTCATGCGGTGTCTTCTCCGAGGCTCATCGAAAGACGCGGATTGTAAGAGTCAACCGAGGCGTTGCCAGAGTGCGTGCGTGGAACCAGCACGCGCCCAACCGGCCCGAGGCTGCCCACACCCTCTCGCCGGACGCTCGCTGCGCCCATCCTGGCAATCCTGTTCGGCACGGCAGGTGCGTGGGGGTGGATCTGCATCTCGCGTGGCTCGGGGCTGCCCACGCCCTCTCGCCGGACGTTCGCTGCGGGCATCCCTGCCCTTCGCTCACTCGGAGGTGCCTGCGCTTCCGCCC
>JBJTPA010000302.1:0-17374 GCA_046074885.1 Planctomycetaceae bacterium | reverse complement strand
GGGCGAGGTTGAGTTGTCAGGTGCGGGGTGAGCCTGCCGATTCACCGGCCGCCTGGAGGGCGGCCTGTCGCGAGCGAGCGGAGGCTCGCCGAGCAAACCGAGGCCACGAGGGCGAGGTTGAGTTGTCAGGTGCGGGGTGAGCCTGCCGATTCACCGGCCGCCTGGAGGGCGGCCTGTCGCGAGCGAGCGGAGGCTCGCCGAGCAAACCGAGGCCACGAGGGCGAGGTTTGCGCTCAAGACGGCATCGAGCGGTGGAAGTGACGTGCTTCCACGCGCCGCCGATCTTCCGCCACAGCCGCGTCTCCTCGCAGGGTTTCGTCACCGGCCGGCCGGCGTCGTCGAGCGTCTGCGTGAGGCGGACGTAGGCCACGAGCGCGACCGTGTCGGAGAGGAGCCTCACCACAGGCGACGCGAGCGTGTTCGTCACGGGACGCGCGGGCTTCGCAGGGTCGCCCGGTAGCCGGAAGTAGAACTCGTGGAACGCGAGCCCCTCGACGAACTGGCCCCTGGCCTCCGGCTCGAAGCAGGTGAGGTCATCGGCCACGAGCCGGCGGTAGGCGGTCCAGTCACCCGCGGCGACGGCGGCGAGGAGCTGCCGCGAGAGATCGAGGAGTTCGGCTTCGGCGGTCGCGGCGGCGGTCACGATGCGGTCTCCGGGGCGGCCACGAGGCCCAGGCCCACGAGCTTGGCGAGGCACTCGTCGCGCTCGCGGCAGCGGGCGAGGTCGCGCCACGAGGGATCCTGGGCGGCGAGAAAGTCGGCGTGGCTCGCGGGGAGCTTCGCGCCGCGCCGGCCGGCGAGCCGGCGGATCACCTCCTGGTCGAGCCGCGTGAGCCGCAGGGCCTCGACGCGGTAGTCGAGGAACGCCTCCCAGACGAGCGGGAACAAGGGCGCCACGATCTCGCGGCCGATCGTCTCGGCGTAGCGTCGGATCTCGAGCTGTGCGTGGGCGTCCATCCGCAGGGCGAGGAAGTGGAGCAGGTTGTGGAGGTCGATCTTCCAGTAGGCCTCGGTGTAGGTGGAGAGCGGCAGGTCCTTGCGGGCCTGCTCGCGGGCGATGCCGGCCTCGAGCCGGTCCTCGTAGACCTTGCGGGCGAGGTGCTGCAGGTCCTGCTCGGCCTGCGTGAACCGCCGGCCGTCGGCGCCGGCGAGCGGCCCGGCCGAGCCCTGGCGGTTCGTGGCCGCCTGGCTCCGCCACTCGTCGTCGCCCGTCGCCTGCATGGCGTCGATCGCCAGCGAGTAGCGGGTCGAGTATTCGTTGACGCTCGCCGTGCGGTGCCGGATCCACTGCCGCCAGCAGTCCATCGGCACGCGGACCACGAACTTGAGCTCCGCCATCTCGAACGGCGTGGTGTGGGCGTGCCGCAGTAGGTAGCGGATCAACTGCCGGTCGTCGCTCACCCGCCGCGTGCCCTCGCCGTAGCTGACCCGCGCGGCCTGCACGACGGAGCCGTCGTCGCCCATGCAGTCCACGAGGGCCACGAAGCCGTCGTCGAGCACCCGGAACTTCTTCCAGCGGAGCGACTCGAGGAGCGCGGCCCGGTCGGCGGCCGGCGACGCGGGGTGTGCGGCGGAGGCGGTGGAGGAGTCCGCGGGGGTCATGCCGGTCGCGTTCCGGGGTCGTGAAGCCCCACAGGATGCGGCACGGCCGGCGGCCGGTCAATCCTTCGCCAGAAGTTCCTGCACGAGCGTGGCGAGCCGGCGGGCGTCGTCGGACTGCCGGACCGCGTCGATCCGCGACTGCGGCACCCCGAGCTTGGCGAGTGCTGCCGTGACGCTCGTCCAGAGCTTCTCGCGCTTCTTCCCCTCGGCAAGGAACAGGTCGGTGACCTGCTCCCCGAGCCGCTGGAGCAGGGCGGTGTCGAGGTTCGCGTAGTAGTTTTTGACGATCGACCGCTGGTATTTGGTGAGTTCGGCCACGGCGTGTGTCTCGCGCGGGTGGAAGGCCCCGACCGGGGTGGCTACAGTATCGTCCGCAGACGGCCGATCCATCGAGGGAATCCGATGCCCACCATCACGTTCGCGAACGAGAAGAAGGAAATCCAGGTGCCGCACGGCGCCAACCTGCGGCAGGAGGCCCTGCGGGCCGGCATGCGGCTCTACCCGGGCATCCACCGGGTGGCCAACTGCCATGGCATGGGCACCTGCGGCTCCTGCCGCGTCCTCGTCACCAAGGGCATGGAGAACACCAGTCCCAAGGGCGTGCTCGAGGCGGCCCGGCTGGGCGTGTCGCTGGCCTACATCGGCAACGAGGCCACCATGCGGCTGGCCTGCAAGACGCGGGTCGAGGGGGACATCACCGTCACCACCTGCCCGCCGATGAACCTGTTCGGGGAGAACTTTTTTAGTTGACGCGCTCGGGGCATCCTGGCGCTGAAGTCATGTTGACGGGCTCGGGCCATCCTGGCCCTCCCCGTCAATGGCCCGGCGGGGGCGAAGCCAAGGTTCGCCGCGCCGGGCACGCCCGCCGTCCCGGCGGGCGATGGAGGTGATGGCGCCGACGCGGACGTGATCCTGCCCCTCCCGTCAAAAGCCCGGCGAGGTTCAGGCGCGGTTCGTGAGGTTGGCCATGAAGGAAATCGTCGCCGTCGTGCGGCCGTTCGTCGCGGAGAAGGTGCTCGAGGCGCTCGACGGCGTGCCGCTCGAGGCCTGCGCCGTCCGGGAGGTCAAGGGCTTCGGACGGCAGAAGAGCTACCTCGACCGCTACCGTGACAGCGAGTACGCGCTCGTCTTCCTCCCGAAGGTCGAGATCCAGGTCTGGGTGGAGGACGACCGCGTCGATGAGGTCGTCGGGCGGATCGCCGCGGCCGCCCGCACGGGCCGCATTGGCGACGGCAAGATCCTCGTCCTGCCGACGCTCGCCGCCCACGGCGTGTGACCCCGATCACAGACGGGCGTGTGGCACGCCTGACGCTCGGGGCTGCCCCCACCCTCTCGCCGGAAGCTTGCTACGGTCATCCTGACCTTCGCTCGCTCGGAGGCGTCCGCGCTTCGCGGGCACCGATCCGCCGAAGGCGGATTGGTCGCTGTCTCCGCTTGCCGCCTACGCCGTCTCGCGGGGATGGGCAGCCCCTCGCTGGAAGCTTTCAACGACACGCCTGCCGCCCGCTCCGCCGGGCCCTGCCGGCGGAGGGTGGCGCCGCCGCTCAGCGGCGGCCACGGTCGCCCGGAGGTGCGACCGCCGCCCGTCCGGCCACACCTCGGCTGTGGCCGCGACGGGCCGAGCTGACGGGGCCATGGATGGCCCGTCAGCGCGAAAGACAGCGAGCCAGGAAGGCTCGCCCGCGGTCGCGGGAACCCTTGTGCGTTCCCCCGACCGCGCAAGCTGACGGGGCCATGGATGGCCCGGTCAGCGCGAAAGAAAGATCCCGGTCGCGTACCAGATCCCGTTGGTGCCCTGGCGGATGTCGTAGCCGAAGGCAGCCTGCGGCGCGCGGACGGCGCCCCAGTGCCCCGACGACTGCCGCCAGCTCGCCACGCAGTCCACGCAGGAGTCGAGCAGGTCCTGGTGCTCCCAGCTCTCGGCGCACACCTCGGAGGCCGAGCCCGCACCGCCGGCGGCCCCGACGACCCGCTGCGACCGTGCGTCCCAGCCGTGGTGCCCCTGCCGCCGGATGGCCGCCTGATGGCCGGAATGTGCCGTCGCCTCCCGGCAGAGCGTGGGATCACAGGTGCCGCAGGTGCTCTGGGGGGCCTCGGGATGGATCCGCACGGCGAGGACCATCGATCGCTGTGTGAGCGAGCCGGACGGCAGGGCGGCGAGTTCGTCCACGTGGGACGGCTCGAACCGATAGTACTTCCCGGGCGTCCGCGGCAGGATCGAGACCACGCGGCCGTCCCACTCGGGATGGGCGTGGTCGATGACGAACACGCCCGGCCCACGGCGCATCTCGGTCAGGGCGGGATCGGCGACGAGCGCGTCGGCCGCGGCTCCGGTGACGCGGCAGGTCAACCACGGCGTGCCGGACCGGGTGAACCGCTCCCGCACGTCGGCCCGCGCGAGTCGTGCATCGACGACGTCGGCGGCGTCGCCCGACCCGGGCTCGACCGACACGAGCAGCATCGCGCCTGCGTCCCGCGCCGCGGCGAGGGCGTCCGCGTAGTCGTCGATGCGGCGGACGTCCTGCGGCTGCGTAGCCGCGGCGACAGGATCGTCGCCCGAGGCGCCGCGGGCGCCGAGGCAAGCGGACAGGACGGACAGGACGGACAGGACGATGCCCGGGCGGGATCGTCGGTCGCTCGTGATGAGCGGCATGATGCACCTCGTTCCATGGTGGCCGCCCGCGGTTCGCCGGCCTACGGTCGCGGCGGTCGGGGCGGGCCGAGATTGAACGGCACCGTCGCGGCGTTCGCAAGCGCCGCGGGTCGAGGACGCGCCGGTGCGGCGACGCGGCGGCACGACTTGCGGCACATATCGCGGACACGAAGTCGAGTGGCGCCGGGGAGTTGCGCGCGAAACGGGAAAACCGGCCCGCGATTCCTCCTCCTCTGCCCGCAGGCCGCCGGTCGGGTGTCAGTCGTTGGAGGTCGGCGTGGGCACGAACGGCTCGAACGGGCGGACCCAGATCGAGCGGAACTGCACCGGGTTGCCGTGGTCCTGCAGCACGATCGGCAGCGCGTCGGCGTGGTGCTCGTAGGCCGGCGGCCGCTGCTTGTAGAGCGCGCCGCACTGCCCGTCGGGGTAGGTGAGCGGTCCGTCGGTCCCGTCCTCGAACGAGTCGAGCACCTGGATCTCGTAGCGGCCCATGAGAAACACGCCCGAGTTGCTCCGGCCCTGGCCCTTGCCCTTCGCGGGCGCCACGGTGCGGAACTCGACGTGGAGGTGGCAGTCGCCGAACCCCTGCTTCGTCTCGATCATCCCCTTGCCGACGGTGGCGACGCCGTCGGCCCGGCGGCCGACGAGCCACGTCGCATACTCGGCGAGCACGGCGTCGTAGTCGGCGTCGCCGGCGGGGCCGGGCTCGCCGGGAGGGCCGGCGTAGACCGGCGGGGTGAGATGGATGATCGTCGCCCCGGCCTTCTCGACTGCCGCGTGCAGCCGCTCCACGCCCTGCTTGAACGCGGCGAACCGCCCGTCGTCGAGCGGCCGGTAGATGCCGCAGTTCATGCCGTAGCAGGCGAGCACCACGTCGGGCCGCACGAGGCGGAGCACGCGATCGAGCCGTTCCGCGAGGTCGGGCCGCGGGAATTTCCCGCCGGCGTGCCCCGCCTCCGACAGGCCGGAGACCGTCTCGCTCGGCAGCGCGGCGTCGATCACCTCGGCCTCCGTGCCCCGGTCCTCCATCCAGGCCACGACGTCGGCCACCCAGCGGCCGTCGTGCGTGATCGAGTCGCCGAGCACGAGCATCCGCTTCGCGTCGAGCAGGGTCCCGGCCGCCGCGGCTCCCCGGCCGGCGACCGCGGACCAGCCGGCCACGAGGACGACGAGTGCGGCGACGGCGTTTCTCATGGCTGCTTCCCGCCGTGGCCGGCCGCGTTCCCCGCCGCCGCCGGGGCGACGGCGTCGAACCGGAGGACGTCGTCGTACTCGCGGCGCTCCCAGCCGGTCACGGTGCCGGGAGCGCGGGGGTCGAGGATCGGGAACACACACACCGGGGTGATCGACACCGCGAAGCCGGCGCCGTCCGCCTTGCGGTCCACGTTCACCTCGACGTGGCCGTAGTGCTTGCCGCCCGAGACGAGCACGTTGCCCCGCCACGCCTCCGGCGCGTGGTCGTCGGCCACGAAGATCTGCTTGTCGTTGAAGAGTCCCGGGTGCGGCGCGCGCAGCCCGTCGCCACCGATGCCGACGTCGAAGTAGTGGACCCCGTCGGCGAAGGAGTGCTCGTACATGTCGTCGTGGGCGCCGAACACGGCGCGGACGCCGTGGTCGCGGAACAGCTGACCGAGCAGCCGCAGCGGGATGCCCGAGTGCTCGCTGAACCGCACGCCCGAGCCCGGGGGCAGGCCGCGGCGGCCGCTCGTCCAGGGGGAGTGGTGGAAGGCCACGAACGTGATCGCCCCGCGGTCGCGGGCCGCGGCGAGTTCGCGCTGGAGCCACGCGTGCTGCTCCGAGCCCGGCGCGTAGTCCGGGATGTGCGGGGCGTCCTTGCGGTCGAGCAGGTGGTTGGTGTCGTCCGCGCCGCCGTCGCTGCCGCCGTTGGTGGTGTCGAGGCCCAGCAGCGTGACGGGCCCGAAGTCGATCCGCCAGTAGCGGCCCTCGTGCCGCTCGTCGGCGGCCCCGTTGGCCGGATGCTCGAAGTAGGCGGCGAACTTGCGGGCGGCGCGGAGCGTCGCGGCGCCCGAGTAGCCGCCGAGGTTCCGCTGCGGATCGGGCGACTTCGGCCCGCCGCAGATGTCGTGCTCGCCGGGCACGGCCGCCAGCGGCACCCGCGAGGCGAACGTCCCGAAGGTGCCGGCGTTGTGCCGCCAGAACTCGTCCCAGTCTCGCTGCTCGCCCCCGTTCTCGACGAGGTCGCCGACCACGCAGGCCAGGACGGGATTGCCGGCCCGCAGGCTCTCGGCCGCGCGCGACGCCATGAGTGCGAGGTTCATGCGGTAGCCCGTCGTCTCGTCGGCGGGGTAGGTCTTCGCCCACGTCGGCCGCGGCCCGCCGGGGGCCGAAGGCGACGGCGGCCACTCCGCGTGCGAGCCCCGCGACTCGGGCTGGGCGGCCGGGTGGCCGTAGAGGAAGAGCCGCACGCCGCCCCCGCGGCCGACCTCGCCCCGCCGCGGCGCCGTCGTCAGAACCGCCTTGAGCGTCTCGCCGTCCTGCGTCACCGCGTAGGGGTAGCTGGTGGCCGGCTCCAGCCCCGTGACCCGCACAGAGTGCAGGTACGGGGGCGACGCGTGCTGCAGCTCGAGCGGCTCGGCGCCGTCGTAGTCGAGGTCGCGGGCCAGCACGGGCGTGGACGTGAGGGTCGCGCCGTTGCACTCGACCGCGCCGGCGGCGCCCGTCTCCGAGAGCCAGCGGATCGTCATCGCGTCGGCCGCCGGGTCGAGCAGGTAGTGCCGCACCCGGAACCGGAGGCCCGGCTCGGGCTCGTCGGCCCGCGCCGCGGCGAGGGCGGCGAGCACGACGAGCAGGATGCCGACGGGCGGCGGGCAACGATGCACGGTGGACCTCGGTCCGGGGGAACTGGCGTGCCGGGCGACGGTGCCAGTCTAGCCGCGCGACCGGCCGCGGTGCGGTCGCGTTCCTACGGCGCAGGCTTCGCGCCCGCCCGGATCGCGAACAGGTGGCTCTTGTTGGCGATGTAGAGCGTGTCGCCCACGGCGATCGGCGTCGAGTAGACGCTGTTGCCCATGTTGATCTCGGCGAGGATCTCCTTCTCGCGGCCAAACTTGAAGATGGTGATGTCGCCGTCCTCGTCGCCGATGTAGACCTTGCCGTCGGCGACGAGCGGCGAGCCCCAGCTCGCGGCCAGCATGTCGTGCGTCCAGAGCGGCTTCCCCGTCTTCACGTCGAGGCAGTGGAACAGGCCGCTGAAGTCGGCGACGAACAGGAGGCCATCCTTGATGGCGACGGTGCCGCAGGTGCGGTGCATCGTCTCCTCGAAGCCGAGCTTGCCGTCGCCGTCGGCATCGAAGCCGGGGTAGTGCCAGACGGCCGCGGAGGCCGGGTTCGGCCGCGCCACCTCGCCCTGGGTGGCGAGGACCGCCTGCTCGCGCCGGCGGGCCACCGGCTTCGCTGGGTCGTCCACGTGCACGGCGATCTCGCTCGACACGTCGCCCCGCTTCGTCGGATCGATGCACCACAGGTGCCCCACGCCCTCGCCGTGCTCGGGGTCCTCGCCGACGGCGACATACACCAGGCCGTCGTGCACGACCGGCGTGCCGATGATGTGGTTGCGGTCGGCACGGCCGCCGAGCACGTACTTCGACTCCTTGGGGTTGCAGTCGAACCGCCAGAGGAGCTTTGCCTGGCCGTTCTCCCCCCGGGCGCCGAACGAGTAGAGCCACCCGTCGCCGCCGCCGAAGATCACCTGCGGCACGCCCCCAAGCTCGGCATAGGCGGGGCTCGACCACTGGCCGTGGAGCACGTAGGCCCCGGGCGAGCCGTCGGCCCAGAGCACCTTCCCGTCCCGCTTGTCGAGGCACAGGAAACTCGGCGCGTCGGGGTTGGGGAGGTTCAGATGCCCCTCGTCCACGCCGTTGCTCGTGTTCACGAACAGGAGGTCGCCCGCGGCCGTCACGCTGCACGAGCACATGTTGTGCTGCGAGACGCCGAGCTGCTTCATCATGTCGAGCACCCAGACCACGTCGGCCTCGTCCTCGGCCTGCACCTTCTCGGCAGTGAAGGGGCCGTCGTTCTCGCCGTCGCGGAAGCCCTCCGTGTCGAGGCACTTCACCTCGCCGCGGCTGGTGACGTACCAGAGCCGGTCCCCCTCCACGAGCGGCGCGCAGCAGATGCCCTGGAGCGGCCAGTCGTGGACGCGGCCGGTGGGGAGCTTCTCGCTCGAGTCCTGCCAGAGGAACGACCCGTCCTTCACGTCGAAGGCCAGGAGGCAGCCGAGGTCGGTCGCGGCGGGATACCGCTTGAGCCAGCCCTGGCCGTTGTTCGTGCCCACGTAGGCCCTGCCGCCGGCCACCACGGGGTTGCCGTAGGACTGGCTGCCGAGCCGCGCGACCCAGGCGACGTTCGCGCTCGTCTCGGGCTTCCAGGCGCCGGTGTCGGGGTCGAACTCGCCGGGGTTCCACTCCACGGGCAGGTTCGTCGCGTCCGGCACGTTGTTCCGCTGCGGCGAGCCGCCCCACTGGTTCCACTCGGCGGCACGGCCGGCGCCGGTGAGGAGCAACGCGAGACAGCACGCGGTCGCACATCCGGAGGCCGGCCGCAGTCCCCGCGCTGGCGCTTGGGGCTTCCTGACGGTGCGCATCGCGGTTACCAAAAAGCCCGGAGCGCGAGCGACGGGACTGGGGGTGGCGATCGGCAGCCCCCGCGCTGGCGCGTGGGGCTTCCTGGTGGAAGGCGCGGCCGACCGGAGAACTTCTGTCACCTGCACGGGGTTCACTTCACGGCCTCCACGGAGACGTTGTCGATGTAGAACTCGGAGTCCTTCGACTGGCCGAAGAAGCCCGGGCTGCCTTGGAGGTTGCCCGTCTCGTGGACCGCCTCGATCGTCCAGGCCTCGGGCTCCTTGTCGCCGCGCGGCCAGACCTTGCCCCGGAGCACGGCGGCCGGGCCGCGGGTCGTGGCCTCGAGCCTCATCGTGTACCAGCGGCCCGCCTCCCAGGCGAAGGGGATCGTCTTCGAGAAGTGCGTCGCCACCTGCGGCGGCCACGACCGCAGCTGGAGTTGCTGGCTCGCGCCCATGAGGTCGAGCGTGTAGCGCTGGGCGATGAGCCCCATGTCGGGCAGCCGCGCCTTCTCGAGCGCCGCCGCCGACCCGAACTTCTGCGCGAAGGCGTCGGCGTCGGTGGCCGCCGCCTTTGGGGCGTCGGAGGCGGGCGACCCCGGCTTCTCCACGCCCGTCTCCCGGGCACGGAAGTCGGCACGGATGGAATAGTCGTGGAGATCGACCGGGCCGATCCAGCCCTGGCTCCGCGTGCCCTTGGGGATCGTCGTGATCTTCACGAGGCACTTCGATCCGTCCACCTCGCGGACCACGTGGCGGTAGCGCATGCCGATCCAGGGCAGCGGCGGCTCTCCCTTCACGACGCCCGTCTTCGGATCGACCGCGAGCGGCACGTCCTCGAAGTCGAACCGCCAGGGGAGCGGGGGCATCGAGCGGACTCGCGCCCGTCCCTCGAGCTGGCCGACCTTCGCCGTGACGATCGCCGCGGCATGGACGTCGGCGGGCGCCGTGTAGACGCCGTCCTTCGTCACCGCGCCGGCCGTCGCGGAGTACTCCGCGGGCGACTCCTTCACGAAGCGGCCGCCGGCGTCGAAGAGCCGCACGCGGTACGTCACGGTCTCGCCCGCGGCGATCTGCGCCTCGGTGGGCACGACCTGCACCCAGGCGGGCTCGCCCGGCGCGGCTCGCGTCGCCGCCGAGACGGCCGCGGGACGGGTCGGCGCCGCGGCGGCGGCCGCCGCCGGCTTCGTGCCGAGGCAGTAGAGGCGGGCGGACGTGGTGAGATAGAGGAGGCCGTTCCACGCGACGGGCGAGGCCGTCACCTCGTCGTCGGCCGGCAGCCGCAGCTTCGCGACCACCTTGAGGCCGTCGGCGGTCGGCTCCAGCACGTGCCAGCCGCTCGTGGAGCAGACCCAGATCTTCCCGTCGGCGACCAGCGGACTCCCGCGGACGATCGTGCCCAGCAGCTTCACGGGCTTGCCGACAGGCTCTCCCGTCCGCGCGTCGAAGGAAAAGACCTTGGCGCCGTCGTCGGTGAAGTAGACGCGGTCGCCGAGCATCACGGGCATGGCCCGGCCGTCCATCACGCCCTTCCGCTGCCAGAGCGTCGTCGTGTCGGTGATGTCGCCCGTGCCGGTGGCCTTGAAGGCCAGCGCCGCGCCCATCGTGGTGTTGTCGAGGTTCTCCTCGGCCTGCGACATGTAGACCGTGTCGCCTGCGACGAGCGGGGCGACGTTCAGGCCGCGGCGCGAGAGCCGGCGGAACCACTGGGCCTTGCCCGTCCGCGGCTGGAAGTTCCACACCGCGCCGTCGCTCGAGCCGAAGACGAGTGCCGCCTGGCCGCCGAGCGTGGCGATCGAGGGCGTGCTGTAGGTGGTGTCCTCGGGGAGCTCCTTCGTGCCGTTCATCCAGCGGACCTCGCCGGTGGCGGCGTCCATCCCCAGGAACCGGTGGGCGGGTCGGGCCGTGTCGCCCCAGCCGGTGACGACCGCGCTGGCGATGACGAGGTCCTCGAACACGACCGGCACGTTCGTGCGGCCGCCATAAGTCGAGAGGAAGCCGAACTCCTCGTGGAGCGACCGTCGCCACTTCGTCTTCCCGGTGGCCGCATCGATCGCCGTGAATACGCCGCACACGCCGTGGGCGAAGACGGTGTTCGTCGCCGGGTCGGCCGCGACCGCCGACCAGCCGACCCGCTCGGCCGGCACGTCGGAGAGGTAGACGTTGAACACGTTTTCCCAGAGCTTCTTCCCGGTGACCGCGTCGAGGCAGAGCACCTTCTCGGCTTCCTCGGTGGTGCCGGGCGCGTGCCGCACGAGCGTGTAGAGCCGGCCCCCCATGATCACGGGCGTCGAGATGCCGCCGGCCGCCGCGCTCTTCCAGAGCACGTTCTCGCCGGTCTCGGGGTCGAACGTGGTGACCGGAGCCGGGCCGGCGGCGCGGCGGTCCTCGGCCGGCCCCCGCCAGTCGGGCCAGTCCTGGGCCGCGGCCGGCGCGGCGACGGCGAGGATCGCGACCAGCCGCGCGGCTGCGAGTCGCAGCGGACGCAGCGCGGGACGGGGCTGGGATGACGTCGTCGGCATGCGTCCGCCTCCCGGCTCAGCCGGAGTTCACTCGATGATGCCCTTGGCCTTCAGCTCGGCGGGGAGCTGCGCATCGACGATCCCCTGGCCCCCCTTGCCATCGACGTCGAGCCTGCGGCGGACGTCGTCGCGGATGCTCTCGATGTCGGCGTTCCACCAGCGCTGCCGCTCGGCCGCGTCGGCGGCGTCGAGCGGCCGCACGACCCGCATTCCCACGCCGAGGGCCGGCGCCTCGGTGTACCACCACGGGCTCTTGGGCAGGTTGGGATCGACGTCCTTCCAGTCCGGGTCCTCGTCGGTGCCGCCGGCGTCGCGGGAGCCGCGTCGCGCGGCGCTGCGGCACTCCGCCGCCTCGTCGTAGTAGGCCCCGCCACGGAGTACCCGCGGCCAGAGCTTCTCCGGCCAGCGGATCGCGTCGGCCGCGGCGACCGGCTGCGGCAGCGCCGCCTGCTTCGCGTAGCCGCCGGCGACGAGTTCGTCCACGACCCACTCCGCGACGTTGCCGTGCATGTCGTGGAGGCCGAAGCCGTTGGGATGTTTCCCGCCCACGGCGTGGGTCGTGTCGTCGGAGTTGTCGGCGAGCCAGGCGGCCTCGCCGAGGGCGTCGGCGTCGGCGCCCGAACTCCAGGGGGTGGCGGTGCCGGCGCGGCAGGCGTGCTCCCATTCCGCCTCCGACGGGAGGCGGTAGAAGCGGCCCGTCAGGCCGCTGAGCCACTTCGTGTACTGCCGCGCCGTGAACTGGGTCATCGTCACGGCCGGGAGGTCGTCGTCCTCGCCGTTGGCGTAGGTGGTCGAGGGGTCGTAGAGGATCGACGGGGCGGTCACGGCGTCGATCTCGTTGTCGGGCGTGACCGGCCGGACGCCCGCCCGCTGCATCTGGCCGAAGATCTCGCAGGTGCCCATGTAGGTCTTGAACTCGCCCCACGTCACCTCGCACCGCCCGACCCAGCGCGGCCGCACCACGACCTCGAACACCGGCCCCTCATCGACGCCCCTGCCCGCCTCGTCGGCGGCCGAGCCCATGCGGAAGGTGCCGCCGGGAACCGGGATCATCCGGAAGGTGACCGGGTCCCCGCCGAGGCCCGGGATCGTCTCGTCGTAGGGCACCATCCAGCCGCCCGGAATCCGCACGACGGGGCCATCCACCGCGGGCCGCTCGTCGCCGGCGACGAGTCCCGGGCCGGCGAGCGGGTCATCGACGGGACCGGCGGCGATGCCGGGGCCGGCGATGCACGCGGCGGCGACCACCGCCACGCGAAGGGCCGCGGGCGTGACGCGGGCCGTGAGGTTCATGGTGACTCGGGGCGAGCGGGGAGGCGGGGGCCGCGGCCGGTGACCGTCCACCGCCGCGACCCTTACAGTGTATCGTGCGTTTTCTCCCCCGCCCACGCGCCGCGGTGCCCCGTGTCCACGCCGAAACCCACCCGCCACCCGGCCCGCCGCCCAGCCGCCGGTTCGGAGAAGCCCGCCGAGCGGGTGGTCGCCGAGAACCGCAAGGCCCGCCACGACTACGAGATCCTCGACACGCTCGAGTGCGGCATCGCGTTGGTGGGCAGCGAGGTGAAGAGCCTGCGCGGCGGGCGGATGAGCCTCGACGAGGCCTACGGCCGCGTCGAGCGGGGCGAACTCTGGCTCCTCGGCTGCGACATTCCCGAGTACGACAAGGCCAACCGGCTCAACCATGCGCCGAAGCGGCCGCGGAAGCTGCTGCTCCACCGCCGCGAGATCACGAAGTTCGCGGGGCACGCCTTCGAGAAGGGCCTCACGCTCGTGCCGCTGAAGATGTACTTCAAGAACGGCCGGGTGAAGGTGCTGATGGGGGTCGGACGCGGCCGCAAGGCCCACGACAAGCGTCAGCAACTCAAGGCCCGCACCGCCCGCCGCGAGATCGAAGCGGCCCTCCGCGGCAGGTCCCGCGGGGGGCCGTGAGACGGCGGGCGCGGAGGCTCCGCGTCAGTCGTCGTCGGCGACCGCCACGGCGGACGAATCGGTCGAGTCCTCGGGGTGCCAGAGCGGCATGCCGCGCTGGATGCGCTCGGCGAGGATGTCGATCTTCTGCTTGGACCCGGCCAGGGCGGAGGTCGGGGCGAACTCGGCCGTACACTGCGGCTCGAAGTTCTCGTCGTGACCGTAGAGTTCGATGATCTCGAAGACGTTGCGAATCCGTGCCATCGGAAGCCAGCTGCCCTTCATCGGTTGGAGGATGCATCGACACCGTCCCGGTCGGCCCGGGAGCGGGAAGCACGACCCGTTGACGGGACGGCCCGGAGGGCCGCGGCGGGTCGCGCGTCCGGCGTCGTTCTCGACGCGGACGAGGCCATTATGGAGCCGCGCTCGCGCGAGTCAAACAATTCGCCGCCGCGGTGAATTTTCCGGGAAACACGGCCGGAATCGCGGCCCGATTGTCCGGCACAATCGCCGCGAATTACCATTTCATCGGCGCTGCCGGGGTCCACGTGCGGTCGAGACCGCATGCCCGCGCGGGCCGGCCGTGGTCGGCGGCGGGAAACCTCCCGTCGCCGCCGTCGATGGCCCAGTTCACAGGCTCGCTCGGCAGCTACCCGGCCCGGGTCTCGTTCGCGGCCTACGTGCTGGCGATCCTCCTCGGCGGCTTCGTGCTCACGCTGCCGGCCGCCCGCCGGCCCGGCTGCCCGCCGGTGTCGTTCGTGGACGGCGTGTTCACGGCCACGAGTGCCTGCTGCGTGACCGGCCTCACGGTCCGCTCCACGGCCAATGACTTCTCCCCGCTCGGCCAGGGCGTGATCCTGTTCCTCATCCAGCTCGGCGGCCTGGGGATCATGACCATCACGACGCTCGTGTCTTTCCAGATCGGCGGCCAGGCCACGCTGCGGCAGCGGGCCGTGATCGCCGACACCCTCGGCATCAAGTCAGGCCGCGACCTCCGCTGGGTCGCCTGGGCGCTGCTGGCGACGGTGTTCGTGTGCGAGGCGGCCGGCTGGGCCGGGCTCGCGTGGGCGGCGTGGGGCAGGGCGCCGGCGGGCGAGGTGGCGTGGACGTCGCTGTTCCACTCCGTCTCGGCGTTCTGCAACGCAGGGTTCGCCCTCCACGACCAGAACCTCGTGCCCGACCGCGGCAGCGTCCCGGTGAACCTCGTGATCTGCGGCCTGATCATCCTTGGCGGCCTCGGGTTCCCGGTGATCTTCGACGTCTGCTCGCGGCTCTGGCACCGTGAACCCCTCTGGGAGCGGCTCCACACGCAGTCGAAGATGATGCTCATCGGCACGGCCGCGCTGCTGGTGCTCGGCGCGGTCTCGTTCTGGATGCTCGAATGGGATCAGGAGATCGCCCGCGAGCGGCTGGGCACCAAGCTGCTCATGGGGCTCTTCCACTCGACCACCTGCCGCACCGCCGGCTTCAACACGGTGGACTACGGCGACCTCACGAGCGCCACGCTGTTCCTGGCGATCATCCTCATGGCGATCGGCGCCGGCCCCTGCTCGACCGCCGGTGGCTTCAAGGTGAGCACTGCCATGACGCTCGCGACCAGCGCCTGGGCGAACTTCCGCGGCTTCCGGCACGTCAACTTCTTCAAGCGGACCATCCCCGAGGCCGCGATCTCCCGGGCGACGGCGACGGCGCTGGTGTTCGGCGCGGTGGCGGTCGTGGCGCTCGTGACGCTCCTGGTCGTCGAGACGACGAGCGAGCTCTCGTCGCGGCCGCGCTGGTTCCTCGAGGCCCTCTTCGAGTGCATCTCGGCGCTCGGCACGGTCGGGCTCTCGACCGGCGTCACGCCCGCCCTCTCCGACCCCGGCAAGCTCGTGCTCGTCGCGCTCATGCTCGCGGGCCGGCTCGGACCGATCACCGCGGCCCTGGCGCTGTCGCGCCAGCGGCAGCTCTGGCAGCCCGTCCACCCCGAGGAGGAGCCGCTCATCGGCTGACCGCAATGCCCCAGATCGACCGCAACTTCATCATGCTCGGCATGGGCTCCTTCGGCACCGCCCTGTCGCGGAAGCTGGCCGCCAACGGCTGCCGCGTGACCGGCGTGGACGGCCGCCGCGAGCGGCTCGACGCCGTCAAGAACGACATCCACGAGGCCGTGATCGGCGATTGCACCGACCGCGAGCTGCTCGAGAACCTTCCGATCCGCGCGGCCACGGCCGTGTTCATCTCGCTCGGCGAGAACATCTCGCAGTCGCTCCTGGCCACGCTCCACGTCAAGGAGCTCGGGGCCCGGAACGTGATCGTGAAGGGCGTCACCAAGGAGCACGGCAAGATTCTGGAGCACCTCGGCGTGGACCGCGTCGTCTTCCCCGAGGAGGAGGTGGCCCGCGAACTCGCCGACCGGATGACCTGGCCCAACGTCCTCGACTACCTGCCGATCGACCCGGAGTACAGCGTGGCGGAGGTGGCGATGCCGGAGTCGCTGGCGGGGAAGACGCTCGCCGAGGCCGACCTGCGGAACCGCTTCGGCGTGAACGTGATGGGCCTCAAGGACGTGATGAAGGGGAAGTTCGACATGTTCCCCGACGCGAAGACGAAGCTGCTCGACGACCAGGTGCTCCTGGTCGTGGGCCGCGAGAAGGACCTCGCCCGGCTTCGCGAGCTCCGGTAGGGTGGGACGCGCGCGCTCGGGGCCGCCCATGCCCCGTCGCCGGACGTTCGCTGCGCCCTCCAGGGCTTGCTCACTCTGTGGCGGCTCCATGGCACGGGCAGCCGCGCGACGAACGGCACGCGGATGCCCCCCCACGTACACGCTCCCCTTGGCGCCGCGGAGGCCGCCGGTGCTCGCGAAGAAGTCTTCTACGGCTCCCTTATGAGCCTCGCGCTTCCGCGATCACCTCGTCTCGTGGCCCAGTCGCCTCGCGACTGGAATCCGGCCCGTGGATCGACCGCACAATCCGGTTGCAAGGCAACCGGACCACGGGTCGGACCACGGGTGAGGATCTAGTGTGACCCGTATGAGTCCACGGCGCCCTCGACCGGCTTGGCGTGCCCGGGCACCGGCTTCGCGTTGAGCGGCACCTTCTCCGCGTTGCGCCACAGCGTCGCCGGACAGAAGCTGTGGGCGACGGCCTGGCAGTTGTAGCCGAAGAACAGGTCGAAGCCCTTGGCGGCAGGGTCCCCGGTGCTGCCCACCGGCCCGAGGCCCCACTTGCCCATCGCGCCCGTCGCGTAGCCCGCCTCGCGGAACACCTGCGGGAAGGTCCGCGACGACGAGGACGACGTTCAGGGGCGCCGTATCGGCGGCCGCCACGGCACCCGCGGCGAAGAGCGCGGCAACGCACCGGCAGGCTCGCATCGATCCCCGCGTCGCGGCGCCGTGGCCGCTACAGGAGCGTGTCGAGCTCATCGACGAGCTCCCCGAAACGGGTGAGGGCCGTCGCCACGGGCTCGGGCTTCTCGAGGTCCACGCCCGCCCCGCGGAGCAGGTCGAGGGGCCACTTCGACGAGCCCCCCTTGAGGAACCCGAGGTAGGCGTCGAGGGCGCCCGGCACGCCCTCGGCCACCCGCTTCGCGAGCGTGATCGCGGCGGAGAGCCCGGTCGCGTACTTGTAGACGTAGAACGCGTTGTAGAAGTGGGGGATCCGCAGGCACTCGAGCTCGAGCTCGTCGTCGATGGCGACGTTCGGCCCGAAGTAGGCGTCGAGCAGCTCGCGATACGTCCCGCGGATCCGCTCGAGCGTCAGCGGCTCGCCCGCCTCGGCCGAGGCATGGCTCTTCCGCTCGAACTCCGCGAACATCGCCTGCCGCACGATCGTACTCCGGATCGAGTCGATCTCCCGGGCCAGGATCGCCGCCCGCTCCTGCTTCGTCCTCGCGCGGGCCAGGAGCAGCCGCGTGAGGAGCTGCTCGTTGAACGTGCTGGCCACCTCGGCCACGAAGATCGTGTAGCCGGCGTACTGGAAGGGCTGTGCCTCCGCGGAGTAGCGGGTATGCATCGAATGGCCCGCCTCGTGGGCCAGCGTGAACACGTGCTCGACCGCTTCCTCCTGGAAGTTCATGAGGATGTAGGGGTCGGAGTCGTAGGTGCCGGAACTGAAGGCCCCCGACCGC
>JBJTPA010000301.1:0-2998 GCA_046074885.1 Planctomycetaceae bacterium | reverse complement strand
GCTGACCCAGCAAGCCGCGATCCCCGCGCTGGCGCTTGGGGCTTCCTGGCGGGACACAGCGTCGATGCCCAGCAATCCCCGCGCTGGCGATTGGGGCTTCCTGACAGGAGGCGGAAGTCGATGCCCAGCGATCCCCGCGCTGGCGCTTGGGGCTTCCTGGCGGGACACAGCGTCGACGCCCAGCAAGCCCGGAGCGCAAGCGACGGGACTGCAGGCTGGATCCCGGTATTTCACGCCCGCAGGCGGCTCACCGCGATCGCACCCGAGAAGCAGACGTCCACGTCGCCGCCCGCGGCCCGCGGACGCTCGTGGTAGCGGCAGTCGTAGTGCCAGCCGCCGTCGGTCGCGCGATACGCGAGCGTGAACGGCGACGCGTCGAGGCCACACTCGACGACGGCCGGATCGGCCGCCGCCGCCCCCAGGTCGGGAAAATTCACGTTCCAGAACTCGCCCGGCACCGGGGCGTCGAGCGGCAGCCCCGCCAGGACGGCCTCGAGCCAGCGGGCCGCGCGGCCCCAGTCGATCACCGTGCCGCGGCGGTGATATTGCGACGCCGCCACGGCGACGCGGCCGTGGAGCGCCGCCTCGCGGGCCGCGGCGACCGTGCCCGAGTGATGCACGTCCACCCCGAGGTTGCCCCCCGCGTTGATGCCCGAGAGCACGACCGCCGCGTCGCGGGCGAGTTCCGCGAGCGCGAGCCGCACGCAGTCGGCCGGCGTGCCGGCCACCGCGAACCGGCCCGGCCCCGCCTCCTCGACGCGGAGCGGACGGTCGGTCGTGACGCGGTGGCCGCAGCCCGAGTGAGGCTCGAGCGGCGCCACGACCACGGCCTCGCCGCCAAGCCGCGCGGCCGCCTCCGCCAGCGCGGCAAGGCCCGGAGCGTCGATGCCGTCGTCGTTCGTGAGCACGATCCGCATGCCGCCCCTCACGCCGCCCGGGCGACGATCGCATCCAGCACCGCGTCCACGCCCACGGCCGCGAGCGCCGCCAGCCGCACGACGTCCTCCGCGTCGGTCTCCACCTGCCGCGGCGCGTCGGGCTTGGCCACGTTCGTCACGATCGAGCAGACGGCCACGGGAATGCCGAGCCGCGCCGCGGCCACGACCTCGGGCACGGTGGACATGCCCACCACGTCCACGCCCATCCGCCGCAGCATCCGGTACTCGGCCCGCGTCTCGTAACTGGGGCCGGAGAGCAGCGCGTAGGCGCCCTTCCGCACGAACGCCCCCGCCCGCCACGCGGCCTCGAAGGCGAGGTCGGCGAGATCCGGCGCGTAGAGCCGACCGTGGCCGAGGGCCCGCGACGGCCGCGGGCGATCGTCGTCGAACACCGGCACGAGCCCCTCGTCCCAGCGCCGGCGGAAGAGATCCACGTGGTCGGTGACGACGACGATCTCGCCGGCCGTCATGTCGGCCCGCAGGCCACCGGCCGCGTTGGTGAGCAGGAGCGTCTCCGCCCCGAGCGCCGCGAGGAGCTCGATGCCGCGGGTGAGCCTCTCCGCGGGAAAACCCTCGTAGCCGTGGACGCGGCCCTGGAGCATGGCGACGGGCACGCCGCCGACCGTCCCGCCGACGACCCGCCCCGCGTGGCCCGTGGCCCGCGACTGCGCGAGCCAGCCCGTCTCGGCGCCCGCCAGCGCCCACGGATCGGCGAGCCGGTCGACGATGCCGCCCATGCCGGTGCCGAGGACGACGCCCACCCGGGCCCGCGACCCGCCGGCCGCGAGCACCTTCTCCGCCGCGGCGACGGCCCCGGGCCGCGGCGCACGGCGGCCGGAGCCGCCCGCCTTGGCCGCACCGCCGCCGGGACCATACAACGTCATGCTCGTTGCCGATCGAAGAGTGACATCGTGCGTTGAAGCCAGGAAGCCCGGAGCGCGAGCGACGGGATGTGCCTTCGCAAACCCACGAAGCCCGGAGCGCGAGCGACGGGACCTGCGTAACGAAAAACGGGACTCGGTAGAAAATCCTAGAAGCCCGGAGCGCGAGCGACGGGATGTGCCTTCGCAAACCCACGAAGCCCGGAGCGCGAGCGACGGGACCAGAATAAGGGGATCCGCCACCAATGCCCACCCGCGCCGAAAAGTTCGCCGGCCTGTCGGTCGCCATCATCACGCCCTTCAAGGACGGCAGGGTGGACGCGCCCCGGCTCAAGGAGCAGATCGACTTCCAGGCGGCCGCGGGCACGACATGCATCTGCCCTGTCGGTACCACGGGAGAATCACCCACTCTGTCGCACGACGAGCACGAGCGGGTGATCGCGGCGAGCATCGAGGCGGCGGCGGGCCGGCTGCTCGTCATGCCCGGCACCGGGTCCAACTCGACCGCCGAGGCCGTGCGGCTCACGAAGTGCGCGGCCAAGGCGGGCGCCGATGCCGCGCTCGTCGTGGGCCCCTATTACAACCGCCCCACGCAGGAAGGCATCTACCAGCACTTCAAGGCCCTCGCCGAGGCGGTGGACATCCCGGTCTGCGTCTACAACATTCCCGCCCGGACCGGCCGCAACATCGAGCCCGAGACGATCATCCGGCTCGCCGAGCTGCCCGGCATCGCGATGGTGAAGGAGGCCACCGGGTCGATGGACCAGGCCTCGCAGGTGCTCGCCGCCACCGACCTGACCGTGCTCTCCGGCGACGACAGCCTCACGCTGCCGCTGCTCTCGATCGGCGGCCGGGGCGTGATCTCGGTGGTGGGCAACATCGTGCCGGCCGACATGAAGGCCCTCTGCGACGCCTTCGACGCGGGCAACCTCGCGGCGGCCCGGGCGCTGCACGCGAAGCTCTTCGGCCTGTGCCGCGACCTGCTCGGCCTCGCGAGCAACCCGATCCCGATCAAGGCGGCGCTCGCCATGCTCGGCCGCGACACGGGCGAGGTGCGGCTGCCACTGGTGCCACTCGATCCCCCGCTGGCCACGAAACTCCGGGCGGCGCTCGCCAGCTACGGCCTGCTCGAAGGCCGGGCCCAGCCCGTCTGACGGCTGTCACGCCGCGTCACTCGAC
>JBJTPA010000300.1:0-2642 GCA_046074885.1 Planctomycetaceae bacterium | reverse complement strand
CCTGGTGGCACGACATGGTGAGCGGCCACGACGAACTGGCCGTCCCGCCCGGCGCCCCCACGGAATACGAGATGGCGGGCCTCGACTGCACGATCATCATGCACCCGCAGGTCTGGAAGTGCTCGGGCCACTTCGACCTCTTTCACGACTGGATGATCGACTGCCGCGAGTCGAAGCGGCGCTACCGCTACGATCACCTCCAGGGCCGCTGGGCCGCCCACCGCGGAAAGAAGGTGTTCGTCACCACTGAGGCCTCCGGCGACGAAGCGGCCCCGGAAACGGTCGCCCGGGCGCAGAAGTTCTTCGGCCTGCGGGCCAAGCAGGTGGACGAGATCGAGTGGACGGGCGACCTGCAGCCGCTGCCCGCGGCGATCGCGGCCGGCGTGGCGGCGGCCGACGTGCTCGGCCCCGACGCCGCGGCCCCGGGCACGCTCACCGAGCCCCGCGAGTTCAACCTCATGTTCGAGACGCGGATCGGGGCGCTCGCCGGCGACGCCGACGACCGCGCGTTCCTGCGGCCCGAGACGGCGCAGGGGATCTTCGTGAACTTCAAGAACGTGCTCGACACCTCCCGGGTCCGCGTGCCGTTCGGGATCGCGCAGGTCGGCAAGAGCTTCCGCAACGAGATCACGCCGCGGAACTTCACCTTCCGGTCCCGCGAGTTCGAGCAGATGGAGATCGAGTTCTTCTGCAAGCCGGCCGATTCGGCGGCCTGGTACCGCTACTGGCGGGATCGCCGCTGGAAGTGGTACCTCGACCTCGGGCTCACGGAAGGCAAGCTCCAGTTGCGCGAGCACCATGCCGACGAACTCTCGCACTACTCGGTGGGCACGGCCGACATCGAGTACGCGTTTCCGTTCCTCGCCCCCGGCGAGTTCGGCGAGCTCGAGGGGATCGCCCACCGCGGCGACTTCGACCTGCGGAGCCACATGGAGGGCAAGCTCGTCCGCAAGGACGGTGAACTGGTGCTGGAGACGGGCGCCGACGGCAAGCCGCGGCACAAGGGGAGCGGCAAGGATCTCTCCTACTTCGACGACGTCACGCGGGAGCGGTACGTGCCGCACGTCATCGAGCCCTCGGCCGGCGCCGACCGGGCCACGCTCGCCTTCCTCTGCGACGCCTACCACGAGGACGAGGTGCCCGACGAGGACGGCAAGCCGCGGAGCCGCACGGTGATGAAGCTCCACCCGCGGCTGGCCCCGGTGAAGGCGGCGATCCTGCCGCTGGTGAAGAAAGACGGGATGCCGGAGGTGGCGATCGACCTCTACCGGAGGCTCAAGCCCCACATGGCCTGCCAGTACGACGAGAAGGGCTCCGTGGGCCGCCGCTACGCCCGGCAGGACGAGGCGGGCACGCCGTGGTGCCTCACGATCGACGGCCAGTCGCTCGCCGACCGGACCGTCACGCTCCGCGACCGCGACACGCTCGTTCAGGAGCGGGTGCCGATCGACGAGGTCGTGGATCGCCTGCGGGATCGGTTGTGATGCGGCCCGCGCTGGCCACGGTCTGCTCGCTCGAGGCGCCGCTGGAGACGGTGCTCGAGGACTACGCGGCGGGGCACGTGGATGCGGTCGATCTCTGGCTCGGCCAGGCGGATGCGTTCCTGAAGTCGCACGACGTGGCGGTGTTGCGGGGGCGGTTTGCGTCCCACGACATCGCGCCTGTCGCCGCGAGTTTTCAAGGCGGCCTGCTCACCAGCCAGGGCGACGCCCGCCGCGAGCACTGGAAGACGTTCGAGGGGCGGCTCGCGTTGTGCCGCGACCTCGGGATCCCGGTGCTCGTCGTGGCGGGCGACGCCTTCGGTCCGCTCGGGCCGCAGGATCTCGGCCGGCTCTCCGCGAGCCTCGTCGAGGCGGCGAAGCGGGCGGCCGACGTGGGTGTGCGCCTCGCGCTCGAGTTCGACGCCCGGGCGAGTTTTCCCAACAACCTGCAGTCGGCGGTGGCCCTGGTCGAGGACGTCGGCTCCCCGGCGCTCGGCGTGTGCCTCGACTGGTTCCACTGGACCGTGGGGCCCAGCAAGCCGCTCGACCTCTGGCTGCTCTCGAAGGAGACGCTCGCCCACGTGCAGGTCTCCGATATCGCCGACGTGCCCCGCGAGATGGCCTCGGATGCCGACCGCATCCTGCCGGGCGAGGGCTCGTCGCCGATCGACGACCTCGTCCGCCGGCTCGGCGACATCGGCTACGCGGGCGCCGTCGCCGTCGAACTCCACAACCCCGCGCTGTGGCGGGTTCCGCCGCGCCAGTTCGGCGAGATCGCGATGACTGCGCTGCGGAAGGCGCTCGGCCAGGCGGCGATGTGAGCGTGTCATTCGGGTCGTGCTTCATGCGCGCGTGTAGGAAAGTATCTCGTTCGCAGCGCGTCCATTCGCCCAACCGGCTCGGGGCTGCCCACACCCTCTCGCCGGACGCTCGCTGCGGCCATCCTGGCCTCCGCTCGCTCGGAGACGTCTGCGCTCCGACATCCTGTCTCCGCTAGCCGTCTACGCCGTCTCGAGGGGATGGGCAGCTCTGAGCCTCCCGGGTGGCGCTGTGCGCGACTCACGGTGCGGGCTCAGACGCCGGTACGATACGGCCCAGTCCGATGACCGCGTGACGGAGTCGAACGCTGACACACCATGATCCGGTCGCGACGCGGGGAAT
>JBJTPA010000299.1:0-4650 GCA_046074885.1 Planctomycetaceae bacterium | reverse complement strand
AGCTCGCCCTGGTGGAGGACGGCGATTCGGTCGCACACGTCCTCGACGTCGGCGAGCAGGTGCGAGCACATGATCACCGTCTTGCCCCGGGCCTTGAGGTCGAGGATCAGATCCTTCATCTCCCGGGTGCCGATCGGGTCGAGCCCGCTCGTCGGCTCGTCGAGGAGCACGAGCTCGGGGTCGTTGATGAGCGCCTGCGCCACGCCGATCCGCCGGGTCATGCCCTTGGAATACTCGCGGAGCTGCCGCTTGCGGTCGCGTTCGAGGCCCACCTTCTCGATGAGCGCCGCCGATCGGCGGGCCCGCTCCGCGGGTGACATGCCGAACAGCCGCCCGTAGAAGTCGAGCGTCTCCTCGGCGTCGAGGAACTTGTAGAGGTACGACTCCTCCGGCAGGTAGCCGAGCCGCGAGTTCTTCCCCACGTCGGTGGCCGGCCGGCCGAAGACGCGGGCCTCGCCCGAGGTCGGAAAGATGAGGCCGAGCAGCAGCTTGAGGGTGGTCGTCTTGCCGGAGCCGTTGGGGCCGAGCAGGCCGAAGATCTCGCCGCGGCGGATCTCGAGGTCGAGGGGCTTGAGGGCCGCCTTCTTGCTGCGGCCCCAGAAGTCGCGATAGATCTTCGAGAGGTTGCGGGCCTCGACGACGATGTCGCCCGCCTCGCCGCCCGTCCGCGCCGTCGTCACGTCGTCCGCCCTCCGTTCATCCGTCGGGCCGTCCCGGACGGGCGCGGCACCGCCACGGTTTTACACCATGCCCACGCCCGCGACAGCGGGGCTGGACGCGACGGCCCGTAAGGGCTCACTCGGCCGTCTGGGACGGGGCGGCCGACTTCGGGGCGGCCGCGGCGGCGGCACGCTCGGCCTCGCCGACGAGCCCGCGGGCGGCGGCCAGATCGGCCGGCGCGAAGAACGGCTCGTCCGGGTCGCCGCCGGCGTGGTCTATCATCTCGGCGGCGAGCCGCTCCCACGACAGCCCGTTGGCGACGTGCCAGGCCGCCGCCTGGGCGGCCTTCTGCGACACCCGGCCTCCCGCCAGCGCCGCCATGACGACGGGAAGCCGCGGATCCTTCGAGAACGACTCGAGCGACACGATCCGGTATGGCATCCGCGACGACGGCTCCGGCTTACCGTGCTCGAGGCATACCGTCGCGAAGCGGAACACCCGCTGTTTGCCGGCCGCCACCACGAACGCCCCGGCGGCCGCCGGGGCCGGGCCGACCTCGAACTGGCCGCCGCCGCCCGCCTCGCCGTGGCCGCCGATCGCGGCGTCCATGCCGGCGCGGACGAGCCGCCGGGCCGCGGGCCGGTCGTGGAGCCAGTCGGCAACCGCCTCGCCGTGGACCGCGTAGCCGTCGCGGAGCCATCGCGGGGCGTCCACGGTCATCCAGGTGCGGAACTCGACCCAGCGCGGGTCGTGGGCACCGTAGACCTCCCGCGCGACCCAGCAGAAGGGATTGCCGCCCTGGGCGCCGCCGATGCCCATGCCCGCGTTCTGCACGCCGCCGCCGGTCGTCTGAGGCGCGGCGCCGATGCCGCCCGCGCCGAAGCCGGCCTGGCCGCCGCCGTTGCCCTGCTGGTTCATGAACTGCGCGAGCACTGGCACGCCGGCGAACGCGTCTGGCAGGCGGAGCGTGAGCGGGCGGTCGGAACGGTTGGCGACGACGATCTGCGCCGACCGCGAGTCGTTGGGGATGTAGCGGACCTCGGCGAGGCCCGCCCGCTCGGCGGCCAGGACATCCTGCGGCGCGGCCGACGACGTCTCTCGCTCGGCGGCCGGAACGGCGGTCGCGAGCAGGGCGGTCACCACGAGGGCGGCGGACGGGAACGGTGCAAGGCGCGGCATGGCATGGCCTCCGGGCTCGCGTGACCTGCCCCCGGCGGCGGCACGCGACCCCTTCAGTATGCCCTTCGTCGCGCCGTCGAGGAAAACACCACCGCCGGGCCCGAAAAATCCGGTCGTAGGGGCTGCCGGGGTGCGGCGGGACGGTTCGGGGCTGCCCATGCCCCATCCGCCGGACGTTCGTTGGGGTGGGTCGGGGTTGCCCGTGCCATCTCGTCCGGACGTTCGCTCCGGGCATCCTGCCCTTCACTCACTCGGATGTGTCTGCGCTGCGCCGGGCACCGATCCGCTGCAGGCGGATTGGTCGTGGCTGCGCTGGCCACCTAGGCCGGCTCGATGGCACGGGCAACCCCTCGCGGATGAGAGGAGCCGCGAAGCCAGATTCAACACGCGAGAACCACCGAGAGTCGGGCTGCACGAGACGCCCGCCAGGATGGCGGGCGTGGAGGCCCAGGGCACCCTCGCGCGTGCCCTGCGGCCGGCTCCGGCCTGCCGAGGCCATGGATGGCTCGGCAGGCCAGCAGTCGCCGGCCTCGCCGGCGACTAGCGCTTGGAAAACTGCGTGCCGCGGCGGGCGCCGCGGAGGCCGTACTTCTTCCGCTCCTTCATCCGCCCGTCGCGGGTGAGGAGGCCGCCCTGGCGGAGCGCCTCGGCGAGTTCGCCGTCGAACACCTTGAGCGCCCGCGCGATGCCCAGCCGGCAGGCGCCGGCCTGGCCAGTCGGCCCGCCGCCGTCGACGGTGATCGCCACGTCGACGGCGGTCCGCCGTCCAACGTGCTCCAGCGTGCCGGCCACGAGCTCGCGGTCCTTCACGGCTGGAAAGTAGGCGTCGAGTTCGCGCCCGTTGACGGTGATCTTGCCGGCGCCGTCACGCAGCCGCACCCGCGCCACGGCCGTCTTGCGGCGGCCCGTCGCGATGATATCCAGACCCCGGCGGGCGGACTTGGGCGCCCGCTCCTGCACGACTTCTTCGGCTGCCATCGTTGTTCCTCGTCCGTCTTCGATTGGGTTCAGCACTTCGGCGTCAGCGGCTCGGGCTGCTGCGCTTGGTGGGGATGTTCGGCGCCCGCGTAGACCTTGAGTTTGTCGAGCATCACCCGCCCCAGCCGGCTCTTCGGCAGCATGCGGCGGACCGCCTCCTCAATGATCAGCTCCGGCCGGCGGCCGCGGCGGTGCTCGGCGGTCTCCGACTTGAGGCCCTGGTAGCCCGTGTACCAGCGATACTCCTTCAGCTGCCACTTCCGGCCGCTGAACTCGACCTTCTCCGCGTTGATGATGACCACGTGGTCGCCCGTGTCGACGTGGGGCGTGTACGTGGGGCGGTGCTTGCCCATCAGCACCATGGCGATCTCGCTCGCGAGGCGGCCGACGCGATGTCCGGTCGCGTCGACGACCCACCACCGCTGCTCGATCTCGCCGGGCTTGGCCATGAACGTCTTCATCTGCCTGTCCACCAACCAGTGTGTCGCGGGGCCGGACGCGATCGAACGTCGCTTCCGGGAGCCCCGCACGGTACCAATGACCGTCCCCGTCGGCAAGCGACACGAGCCGTTCCCGGCCGAAAAAGCGGGCGGCCACGCGCGGCCGGGCGGGGCGGCCCTCCCGAGCCTTGGCGGTGCCGGCATCTTCTGGAAGCCCCGAGTGCCAGCGCGGGGAATGCGGCACGGTGCCGCCGGGTTGCGGACCCCCGCCCCCCCGATCACACTTGCTCGTCGTCCTTCCCGCCCCGCCGCGAGCAGCCGAGTCCGCACCATGCAGGTGGCCGTCCTCAAGGAGACGTTTCCCGGCGAGCGCCGCGTGGCCCTCGTGCCGGGGGTCGTCCCCGCGCTCGTGAAGTCGGGCCTCGAGGTGCTCGTGGAGGCGGGGGCCGGATCGACCGCCGGATACAGCGACGAGGACTACCGCACCGCCGGCGCCCGCGTCGTCCCGCGCGACGAGGCCTTCGCGGCCGACGTCGTGCTCGCCGTCCGCGCGGCCGGCGCCTGCGGCGGCCACTGGCACGAGCTTCGCGACCGCCTGCGGCCGGGCCTCGTCGTCATCGGCCAGTGCGACCCGCTCTCGCACGCCGACGCCTGCCGCGAGGCCGCCGACCGGGGGGCCACGCTCTTCGCGCTCGAACTCGTGCCGCGGATCACCCGCGCCCAGAGCATGGACGTGCTCTCGAGCCAGGCCAACATCGCCGGCTACCGGGCCGTGCTGCTCGCCGCCACTGCGGTGCCGCGGATCCTGCCGATGATGACCACCGCCGCTGGCACGCTCACGCCCGCCAAGGTGCTCGTGCTCGGCGCCGGGGTGGCCGGCCTGCAGGCGATCGCCACGGCCAAGCGGCTCGGCGCGCAGGTCAGCGCCTACGACGTGCGGCCGGCCGTCAAGGAGCAGGTGCAGAGCCTCGGCGCCCGGTTCGTGGAGCTGCCGCTCGAGACCGGCTCGAGCGAGGCGGCCGGCGGCTACGCGAAGGCGATGGGCGAGGAGTTCTACGCCCGGCAGCGGGAGCTGCTCGGCAAGGTCGTGGCGGACAGCGACGTCGTGATCTGCACCGCCCTGATCCCGGGCCAGAAGGCGCCGGTGCTCGTGACCCGCGAGATGGTCGCGCGAATGAAGCCGGGCAGCGTGATCGTGGACATGGCCGCCGAGCGGGGCGGCAACTGCGAGGGCTCCGTGGCCGACGACACGGTCGTGGTCGACGGGGTAACCATCCTCGGGCCCACGAACCTCCCCGCCGAGGTGCCCGCCCACACGAGCCAACTCTACGCCAAGAACGTCGCCACGTTCCTCGCCCATCTCGTGAAGGCGGGCCTGCCGCAGCTGGCGCTC
>JBJTPA010000298.1:0-3942 GCA_046074885.1 Planctomycetaceae bacterium | reverse complement strand
CTTGCACACCGGCACTTCGATTCGGACAGTTACTGACAATATACTAGTGTCCTAAGCGTCCGGTCAATACCTGTGCTTCAAACAGCAACTTTCCCTGCATTATCAGCAACAAGCGACCAGAGCAAGATGATCGTGCCCGCGCTCACGGGCCTGGGGGCCCCCCACTGGGATCCGCACGCCCGCGGCACGATCCTCGGCCTGTCGCGGGCCACGCATCGCGGGCACCTGGCCCGCGCGGCGCTCGAGGCCATCGCCCTCTCGGTCGCCGACGTCGCCGGCTGCATGGAGCGCGACGCGGGCGTGCCCCTCGGACGGCTGCGGGTGGACGGCGGCGCGAGCGCCAACGACCTGCTCCTGCAGATCCAGGCCGACGTGCTCGGGATCCCGATCGACCGGCCGGCCGTGACGGAGACCACGGCGCTCGGAGCGGCGCTCCTGGCGGGGCTGGCCGTCGGCTTCTTCGCGGGCGACGCCGACGTGGCGGAGGCGCGTCGCGTCGCATCGACGTTCGTGCCGCGGATGGGTGCCGACGCCCGCCGCAGGCTCAAGGCCGCCTGGTCCGAGGCCGTGGCCCGGAGCCGGGGCTGGGCGCTCGCGGGTCAGTAGAGGCGGCTGCCGGCGGCGTCGCGGGCCGGCGTCCGCTCGGCCAGCGCGACCCGCGCGGCGTAGCGGGCCGGGTCGGCCGAGAAGATCGACAGCGTCTCGGGGCCGGCGAAGAGGTACATCCGCGCCTGGTAGGTGACGCCGTAGCGGCGCTGGCCGGGGGTGGACGTCCGGCGGTCGAGCGCGAGCACCGGGTCGTCGCCGGAGAGGGCCGGGGCGTAGCGGTCGGGGTCGGCGAGGAATGCCCGCTGCTCGTCGGGGCCCGCGAAGAGGTAGGTGCGGCCGCGGTGCCGGGCACCCCACTGCGCGCGGCCCTCGGCCCACGTGCTGCGATCGACGAGCGTGACGGGACAGTAGCCCTCGAGGCCGAGGGGCATGAGGGCCCGGGCCTCGTCGGAAGGGCCGGCCTCGGGCAGCCCCTGCGGTGCGGACGGCGCGGCCACCGGGGGAGCCATCCCGGCGAGCGGGACCGCCGGTGCCGGTGTGGCGGGGGGTGCGGCGGCCGGCTTGTCGCTCGGCTTGGCCGGCTTGGCGGTCGGCTTCGTGAAGATCGCGAAGGGCTTCTGGAGCGCGGCGAGCAGCGACGCGGTGCCGGTCTTGGGCTGCGGTGCGGGCTGCTCGGCCGGTGGCAGCGGCTGCGTGGCCGCCGCCGGGGGGGGCGTCGCGGCGACAGGCGTCGCGGGCTGCGTGGCGGGAGCGGGCATCGTCGCGGGCGGTGCTGCCGGGGCGGGCGTTAGCGCGGCTGCGGGGGTGGGAGCCGCCGGGGCGGTGGCCGGTGCGGGTGCGGGGTACGGAGTCGGCGCCGGCCGCGCGGCGGCCGAGTCGAGCCACGGGGCGATGGTCGTCGGAGCCGGCGCCGTGACCGCCGGCTGGATGGCGTTTGGTGCGGCCGGGCCGCCCGCCGATTCGGCGGCCCACGCGACGAGCTTGTAGCCCAGGTCCGATTCGGTGCCGTGCGGGGGGGCGGCGTTGATCGCGACCGCGCGGGCGACGGCATCCGGGTGCCCCTGGCCGGCCGCGAACGCCGAGAGCTCGCGAACCTTCGCGGCCATGCGGGCGGCGGAACGCGGCCCGCGACGGGCGGCGTCCACCGCATCCCCGGTGGTAGCCTGTCGCGCCGCCTGGTTCGCGGCGGCGACGAACGCCGGCGGCGTGGCCGGCAGCTCGAACGCGGCCAGCACCGCGTCGTCGTCGGCGAGCACGCAGGCGGTGGGAACGTGGGCGACGCCGGCCGCCCTGGTGAGCGTCGGGTGCTGATCGACGTCGATGCGCACCGGCTCGAAACCGGACGCCAGCGCGGCCTCGGCCTCGGGTGCGCGCAGGCAGGGCGGGTCGAGCGGCGTGGTGTCGGCGTCCCAGGACGCGACGAACACCGCGAGCACCGGCCGCCGGCTGATTTTGGCCGCGGCGTGCGCCGTCTCGAGATCGGGATGCCACTCGACGGCGGCCCGCGCGGCGACTGGAAGCAGGGCCGCCGACAGGAGGGTCACGATGCCGATGCGGAAACGGGCGGACGGCCGGTCGGTGGGGTTGTGGAGCATCTCGACACCTCGAAACGAAGGGGTCGCCCCGCCCGGCCTCCTGCCGACACGAGACCCCCTGGTGTGTATCGGTCGAAACGGACGCATGAATCGCATGGAAAAAGCCGATTCCACGGGCCGGGGGGGCGGACAGTCGCCCCCGTTTGACCCGCTTTCCTGGGCGGGCACGGACCGCCGGCTTGCCGCGTTCCCCCGGCTTGACAGCGGGGGCCGGCCCGTCGATACTTTTCGAGTCGTTGGTACGACGAATCCGCGTCGCACGCTCGTGCCGCGGATGGCTTCGTCGCAGGTTCGCGTCTCGGTTCAGTTCGAGGCGGCTCGCGGCTGGAAGAAGCCGGAATGGTGGGATGGCGGTCGGCGCCATCGGGGTATCGGGCCACGGCCCGTGCCGCCGCGAATCCGCCAGACTATCCGGCCCAGCGGACGCCTCCGTCGAATGCGTCGGTCACGGCGTCGGCCGACCGGCCAGGGTCCTTTGCCGCCCCCCGAGGGCGGAACATTCACTGCAACGCCCGCCGTGCGCGGGCTCGGTTTCATTCGGTTCCTGTCTCTCCCAGTTTGTCCAAGGGGGTTGGTGCATCCATGTCGAAGCGGAGGCGATCGCGGGGGCGTCCGGGCGGCGGATACGGCGGTCCGGGTGGATTCCAGCCGGGCCCGCAGGGGCAGTCGCAGGGCTACCAAGGGGGGGGCTACGGCCGCCGCCGACGGTTTCGCCGGGGTGGCGGCGGCGGGCCGCCGCCGGCCGGAGCAGGGGCCGTGGACATGGAGGGGGAGGGCATGCGGCCGCCGGAACTCGAGCCCGAGGTCGGCGAGAACGGCGAGCCGATCCCGCTCGAGGCGGGGAACGGCGTGCTGGAGATGCACCCCAACGGCTACGGGTTCCTCCGCAGCCCCGAGAACAACTACACCCGCGAGCGGACCGACCCGTTCGTGCCGGCCACGATGATCGAGCGGTTCCGGCTCCGCGAGGGCGTGTACGTCAAGGCGCTGGTGCAGCCCGGCCGCCGGCAGCAGGGGCCGCGGGTCCGCGAGATCTCCGAGGTCGAGGGCATGGGGCCCGAGGAGTGGGCGAACGTCAAGCCGTTCGACCAGCGGACGCCGATCAACCCGGAGACCTGGCTGCGGCTGGAGACCGGACAGCAGCCGCTCACCACGCGGGTCATGGACCTGCTCACGCCGCTCGGCAAGGGGCAGCGGGCGCTCATCGTGGCCCCGCCGCGCACCGGCAAGACCGTGCTCCTCCAGCAGGTGTCGCAGGCCATCTCGACGAACCACCCCGAGCTGTCGCTCGTGATGCTGCTCGTCGACGAGCGGCCCGAGGAGGTCACCGACATGAAGCGGTCGGTGAAGGGAGAGGTGCTCGCCAGCAGCCTCGACTGCGACGTGGAGAGCCACGTGCGGCTCTCCCAGCTCGTCATCGAGCGCTGTCGGCGGATGACCGAGGCCGGCAAGGACGTGTTCCTGCTCATGGACTCGATCACCCGCATGGCCCGGGCCTTCAACAAGTGGGTCGGCAACACCGGCCGCACGATGTCGGGCGGCGTGGACATCAAGGCCCTCGACATCCCCAAGAAGCTCTTCGCCACGGCCCGCGTGTTCGAGGAAGGCGGATCGCTGACGATCGTGGCCACCGCCCTCATCGACACCGGCAGCCGCATGGACGAGCTCATCTTCCAGGAGTTCAAGGGCACCGGGAACATGGAGCTCGTGCTCGACCGCAAGCTGGCCGACCGCCGCGTGTGGCCGGCCATCGACATCTCCCAGTCGGGCACCCGGCGCGAGGAGAAGCTGCTCGACC
>JBJTPA010000297.1:0-2595 GCA_046074885.1 Planctomycetaceae bacterium | reverse complement strand
GAAGCAGCATCGTATCAACGAGCAGATCCGCATCACGCCCATCCGGGTGATCGGCGCGGATGGGAGCCAACTCGGGATCATCCCGACGGACGAGGCGCTCGGCCGCGCCCGCGAGGCGGGGCTCGACCTCGTCGAGGTGGCGCCGAACGAGAAGCCGCCCGTCTGCCGGATCATGGATTTCGGCAAGTTCAAGTACCAGCAGAAGAAGAAGCATCACAAGACCCACGTCCACCACGCCAAGATCAAGGAGATCCGGCTGCGGCCCAAGACGGGCGAGCACGACATCGAGTTCAAGGTCAACCAGGCCCGCGGCTTTCTCGAGCACAAGGACAAGGTCGTCGTTTCGGTCGTGTTTCGCGGCCGCGAGATGGCACACATCGAGGAGGGGCAGCGGGTCATGAAGAACATCCTCGCGCAACTCGAGGCCGTGTCAAAGGTCGAGGGCGCACCGCAGCAGATGGGCCGCCGGCTCATCTGCACGCTGGCTCCGAAGTAGGAGCGGCGAGTTCCACCCCACGTTTTCCCAGGAGATGACAGTCCGATGCCCAAGCAGAAGACCCACAAGGGCGTGAAGAAGCGATTCCGCATCACCGCCAAGGGCAAGGTGAAGCACCGCCGCGCCGGCACGAGCCACCTCCAGGTGCGGCTGACGAGCAAGCGGACGCGCAAGCTCCGCGGCACCGGCGTCCTCGCCAAGGCGGAGACGGCCAAGATCCACGAGGCCCTCGGCAGGTACAGTTACTGAACCGCCCCAGGCCGGGCGTCCCCACGGGCTGCGGGCGGAAACCCGCCGCCGCTTGCAATTTTCCCGCCGCGGGCCACATTTGAGGCCTTCGCGGCACCACGAGACCGAAGTCATGCGTACCAAGAGCGTCGTCCCCCGCCTGCGGGCCAAGAAGCGGCTGTTCAAGAGGGTCAAGGGGTCCGTGGGCGGCCGCCGCCGCCTGCTCCGCACCGCCAAGGAGTCGATCATCCGCGCGGGCGTCTACGCCCGCCGAGACCGCCGCCGCAAGAAGCGCGACTTCCGCCGGCTGTGGATCGTGCGGCTCAACGCCGCCTGCCGCGAGCGCGGCCTCCGCTACAGCCAGCTCATCGCGGGCCTCGAGAAGATCTCCTGCGAGCTCGACCGGCGGACGCTGGCCGAGATGGCCGTGCTCGACCCGACCGGCTTCGACGCCGTCGCGGCCGCGGTCCGCGGGGCGCTCGGCCTGCCGGAGCCGGCGGCCGTCGCGTGACGCCGTGAGCGCCGTGCCGCTCGAGTCGTTCCGCGCCGAGTTGGAGCGGCTCCGTGCCGATGCGGCTGCGGCACTGTCCGCTGCGGCCGACGCCGCCGCCGTCGAGGCGGCGCGGGTCGAATTCGCCGGCGCGCGGAGCGGCCGCCTCAAGTCGCTGCAGAAGTCGCTCGGCGCGCTCGCCGCGGCCGACAAGCCGGCCGGCGGACGGCATTTCAACGATGCCAAGGCCGCGGTCGCGGAACTGCTCGCCGCGGCGCAGGCCCGCCTGGGCGGCGGCGCGACGGCCGGCCCGCCCCCGGTGGACGTCACGCTGCCCGGCACCCCCGTGCCGCTCGGCCACGTCCACCCGATCACGCGGACGATCCGCCGCGTCCAGGAGATCATGGGCCGCCTCGGCTTCGAGAGTGTCGATGGGCCCGAGGTCGAGGACCAGTGGCACAACTTCGAGGCGCTCGCCATCCCCGCCGCCCATTCGGCCCGGGATCCCCTCGACAACTTCTACCTCGCGGTTGCCCGCGGCGCGGATCCGCTGCTGCTGCGGTCGCAGACGAGCACCGTGCAGATCCGCGTGATGGAGAACCGGCAGCCCCCGCTGCGGATCGTGTCGCTCGGCCGCGTGTACCGGCCCGACACCGCGGATGCCACGCACTACCCGATGTTTCACCAGGTCGAGGGGCTGCTCGTGGAGCCGGGCACCACGATGGCTCACCTCAAGAGCGTGCTGCGGATGTTCGCCTCGAGCTTCCTTGGCGGCGACGTCAAGGTCCGCTTCCGGCCGTCGTTCTTCCCCTTCACCGAGCCGAGCGTGGAGGTCGACATGGAGTGGGGCGGCCGCTGGGTGGAGATGGGGGGCGCGGGGATGGTCGATCCCGCGGTGCTGGAGGCGGTGGGCTACGACCCCGACACGGTCACCGGCTTCGCCTTCGGGCTCGGCGTGGAGCGGATCGCCGCCCGTCGCTACGGGGTGGACGACATCCGCGACTTCTACCGCAACGACGTCCGCTTCCTGAGGCAGTTCTGACGCGATGAAGATCTCCACGAACTGGCTCGCCGACTACGTGCAACTGCCCGGCACCTCCGCGGAACTCGTCCATCGGCTGCTGATGGCCGGGCTCAACCACGAGTCGACCACGGCCGTCGGCGACGACGAGGCGGTCGAGATCGAGGTCACGAGCAACCGGCCCGACTGCCTGGGGCACATCGGCGTGGCCCGCGAGGCGGCCCTGCTCTTCGGGCGGCCACTCCACGTGCCCGATCCCCGTCCCCTGGAGGGCCTCGCGACGGCGGCCCGCAGCATCGCAGTCGCCATCGATGTCGGCGACATGTGCCCTTTCTATACGGCCCGCGTGATCCGCGGGGT
>JBJTPA010000296.1:0-7469 GCA_046074885.1 Planctomycetaceae bacterium | reverse complement strand
GTCGCGGCCGGCCTTGCGGGCCTCGAGGTTGCGGTAGGCGAAGGCGAGCTCCCAGTAGGACTGCTCGGTGTCGCTGACGAGGTTGCGGACGCCGGCCTCGAAGTCCGCGAGCGAGATGTCGGCGTTGATCCGGGCCAGGAGCACGCCGCGGAAGTTGGGACGGCCGAGGAGGTTGTCGAAGGGGTCCGGGCCGGCGATCCGGTTGTAGGTCACGCCCGCGCCCTGGAGGAGCGGCTGGCTGAAGGTGAAGTCGTAGCTCGTCGTCCAGGTCGAGGGCACGTCGCGGAACCCATTGTTGGTGGCGTCGAGTTGCGTGGTGTTCGCAAAGCCCCACTGGGCACCGGTGGCCGTCCGCTTCGAGAGGCCCGTCGTGGTCACGCCCTGGGCCGTCTGCAGGACCGGCACGAACAGTGGGCCCCCCGACACCGTCACCGACTGCCACTGTGGGTCGACGTTCTGGGGCCGGTTGCTGTTCTGCCACTGCGAACTTGCGGCGAGCTGGGCGTCGAAGGCCGCCAGGGCGCTCTCCGTGCCGCGGAAGGGGTCGGTCTCGACGATCGCCGGGTCGTAGGTGGTCGGCGTCTGCTGGGGCGACGTGAGCAGCGAGACCGGCGGCTCGCCGGTCTGGGGCCGGGGGCCGCCGAAGCTCGCGAACCGGCCGCCGAGGTTCCGCAGGATCTTGCCGTTCTCGAGCGCCGTGCGGACCGCCTCCTCGAGCGAGAGGTCCCAGAAGGAGTCGAAGTCGGCGTTGGTGAGCGTGAGCGGCTCGAGGGCCCCGGCCGCCTCGGCGAGCGGTTCCTGGGTGGTGTCCGGGTACTCGAGCTTCTGGATCGCGCCGACGTAGTGCGAGAGGTCGCCGTCCTCGAAGAAGTAGAACGGCTGCCGCGGCGCGCAGCCACCGGCGAGGAGCGTCACGCTCGTGAGCACCGCCCAGACTTGTCGAACCGTTCGCGGCACGGCAGGGACCGGCGGGGGCCGGCCTCGGGACCTCGGCACGTCCAAAACCGCCGCCGCTGCGCCCAGGGGGTGGGCGGTCCGCGGGCGCGGACCCTTCCCGGCACGGTGCCCCCCGACGCCGTGCCTGCGCGAGCGCTCCTGGGCGCAGCGGCAGCACCGTTGGTATCGGCCCCCTGACCGTCAAACTTGGAGGAATCGGCACGGTCGAGTTCCGGGCCGCGAGGCGGGGCAACTTGGGCAAGGCCGCGGCGGGGTCAGCGGCTCGGCCAGCCGACGGAGGCCGACTCGTGCATCTCCCCCTGCGCATCCTGCCACGTGAACATCGCCGCCGCCCCGGGGAAGCTTTCGACGACGGCCGGACCCGCGTCCGGCCCGAGCACGCTCGCGGCGGTCGCCAGGGCGTCGGCCGTGGTCCCGTTGCGGGCGATCACCGTCGCGGCCGCGGGCCCCGGCACGCCGAGGCCCGTCCGCGGATCCACCACGTGGCTGTAGCGTCGTCCGTCGATCTCGACGCATTGCCGCGCGTCGCCCGACGTGGTCACGGCCGCGTGGGCGAGCACGAGTGGTCCGTCGGCAGCGGCGCAGCGGCCGAGCGGATCGAGCGCGATCCGCCAGCCGTCGGTGCCCGGCGGCGGGCCCGACACGACGACGTCGCCCGAGGCATCGACCATCGCGGCCGAGATGCGGTGGCTCGCGAGCACCTCCAGCGCCCGGTCGGCCGCGTAGCCCATCCCGATGCCGCCGGCGTCGAGCCGCGTGCCGGCCCGTGGCAGCCGCACGGCGCGGCGGTCGGCATCGAGCTCGACCGCCCCCGGTCCCACGGCCGCGAGCGCCGCGGCGAGTTTTTCCGGCGGCGGCAGCCGCTCGGACCTTCGGGCGCGTCGCCAGAGCGTCGTCAGCGGCCCGACCGAGATGTCGAAGGCGCCGTCGGTGGCGTCACGGATCTCCGCGGCCCGCGCGAGGACGGCCCAGAGGTCGTCGCTCACCGGCTCGGCTACCGCCATCGGCGCCCGCGCGGAGAGCACCGCGAGTTCGCTCTCGGGATCGTAGTCGGAGAGCACCCGCTCGAGCCGGGCGACCTCGGCGAAGGCGGCGGCGATCGCCGTGCGGGCCGCGGCCTCATCGACGCCGGCGACCGTGATCGTCCAGGGCACGCCCATCAGGCGGCGGGTCTCGGCCCACCGCGCGGTCCCGGCGTCTTCGCCCGCCGGCCGCGTGCAGCCGGCGGCGTTGACGGCCAGGGCCAGCGCTGCCGTCGCCACGGCCGTGCGGTAGACTTCGCGAAGCATGGGCGACGAGGGCTCCCTTCCGGCCGTGGCGATCACCTTCGAGTGTACGCCGCTGCGCAGCGTGCCGCGGTTCGACGTGCCGCTCGACGCCTCCCCCGGCTACCGCCGCCGCCTCGAGCGGCTGCAGCGGGCCGTCGGCCGGCACGGCACGCGGAACGCCTACTACCTCACCGACGGCGCCTGCACGTTCCGGTTCACGAACGATCCGGAGAGCGGCTGGGCGAGGTTCGCCTTCGAAGGCACGGTGCTCACCGACGAGGTGGACGCCCGGACGATCGGCAGCGACCTCGAGATCGCGCTCGACCTCGAGACCTGCGACTGGCTCACGCAGCCGGCGGTCGAGTGGCTCAAGCTCTCCGCGAAGCACGCGGTCGAGACGGAGTTCGACCGCTACATCGCCGCCGGCGACCTCTCGCGGGCCCTCGACCGCCTCGCCCGCGAGCAGGCGCAAAGCGACGCCGCCGGCGGCTACCTCGGCATGAACCTGTAGGCGCGAGAATGACGACCCGGATTGGTCGGGGTCGCCCGTGCCATCTCGTCCGGACGTTCGCTGCGGCCTTCCGGGCCTCCGCTCACTCCGTGCCGTCTGCGCTTCGGAGACCAATCCGCCTGCGGCGGATCGGTGCCCTTGCCTGCGCTGGCCGGCACAGGCCGGCTCGATGGCACGGGCAGCCCGGAGCCGATTGGGCGGGTTGACCACGGGCGAGCGACACCCTTGCCAAACAGCTTTGCCATCCATGGCCCCAGCCAGGCTTTGCTCAGGACGAGCGGGCCTTGATCTCGAGCAGCACGCTCTCGTTGTCGCTCCCCGGCAGCGGCCAGGAGGCGATGCGGCGGATCGAGACCTTCTTCGCGAGACCCTTGTGGCGGGCCTCGGCTTTTTCCTGCTCCCACCGCGGACCCTTGATGACGAGCATCCGGCCGTAGGAGCCGGCGAGCGGCTCGAACCAGCGGAGGAGTTTTTCGAGCGGGGCCACGGCCCGCACGACGAGCGTGTCGAACCGGTCCGGGCCCTTGGCCCGTGCGGCGACGAGCTCCTGCGCGGCCGAGGCGTGCACCGGCACCCGCAGGCCCGCCTCCTTGACGATCTCCGCGACCGCCCGGGCTTTCTTCGCCACGCTGTCGCAGAGTTCGACCCGGAGATCCGGCCGCAGGATCGCCAGGATCGCCCCCGGCACGCCGCCGCCGGTGCCCACGTCGAGCACCCGCTCGGCCGCTGCGAGGTGCGGCAGCAGGGCGAGCGCGTCGGCCACGTCGCGGGCCGCGAACGACTCGGCCGTCGTGTGCCGCGTGAGGTTCAGCCGCTCGTTCCAAGACCAGAGGCTCGCCGCGAACGCGGCGAGCCTCGGCGCGGCCTCAGGTTGCACGTCGAGGCCGAGACCGCCGCACGCGGCGGCGACCGCCCCGGCCAGGTCCGATGTGGTCACTTGATGAAGAGCATCTCGCGGTAGGTGGGCAGCGGCCAGAGGTCGTCGGGCAGGATGACCTCGATCTGGTCGGCCGTCTCGCGGAGCGCCGTCATCGCGGGGATCACGTCGGCGTGGAAGTGGCCCACCTCGGCCCGGAGGTCGCCGCCGCCATGGTGCGCGAGCGCCTTTTCGAGCGCGCCGATCCGCCCCTCGAACTCGCCCACGAGCTTCGTGAGGCTCTCGAGCGTGCCCAGGTGGGGCGACTGGCCGAGGCCCTTGAGCTTCGTGGCGATGTCCACGAGTTCCCCCTGGTAGCGGTAGCCCGCCGGCAGGATCATCGTCTTGGCGATCTGCAGGGCGGCTTGGGCCTCGGTGTTGATGTCCTTGCAGTAGCGCTCCATGTAGATGTCGTAGCGGCTCCGCATCTCCCGCTCGGAGAGCACGCCGTACTTCTCGAACATGGCGAGCGTCTTCGGCGCCACGAGCTGGTCGAGGGCCTCGGGCGTGGAGCGGTGGTTGGGGAGGCCCCGCTTCTTCGCCTCGTCGTGCCACTCCTGCGAGTAGCCGTTGCCGTTGAAGATCACCGCCTTGTGCTCGGCGACGATCTTCTGGAGCAGCTTCTCGACGGCGCCGGCGAGTTTCGACGAGTCGCCGCCGGTGGCCTTCTCGAGCTCCGTGGCGATGAAATCGAGGCTCTCCGCGACGATCGTGTTGAGCGCCACGAGCGGGCCGGCGATCGACTGGCTCGAGCCCACGGCCCGGAACTCGAACTTGTTGCCCGTGAAGGCGAACGGGCTCGTGCGGTTGCGGTCGCCGGCGTGCTGCGGGATCGGCGGCAGCGTGTCGACGCCCACCGAGAGCGTGCCGCTGGCCTTCGAGGTGGTCGCCTTCCCCTTCTCGATCTGCGCGAAGACGTCGGAGAGCTGCTCGCCGAGGAAGATCGAGATGATCGCCGGCGGAGCCTCGTTGGCGCCGAGGCGGTGGTCGTTGGCGCTACTGGCCACGACCGCCCGCAGGAGGTCGCCGTGGAGGTGCACGGCGCGGATCACCGCGGCGCAGAACACGAGGAACTGCATGTTGGCGTGCGGCGTCTCGCCCGGCTCGAGGAGGTTGCCGAGCTTGCAGCCCAGCGACCAGTTGACGTGCTTGCCGGAGCCGTTGATGCCGGCGAAGGGCTTCTCGTGGAGCAGGCAGGCCATGCCGTGCTTCTGCGCCACCCGCGTCAGCGTCTGCATGATCGTCTGCTGGTGGTCGGTCGCGATGTTGGCGTTCTCGTAGATCGGGGCGATCTCGTACTGGCTCGGCGCCACCTCGTTGTGCCGCGTCTTCACCGGCACGCCGAGCTTGTAGAGCTCCCGCTCGGCGTCCATCATGCAGGCCAGCACCCGCTCGGGGATGGCGCCGAAGTACTGGTCCTCGAACTCCTGCCCCTTCGGCGGCTTGGCGCCGAACAGCGTGCGGCCGGTCATCGTCAGGTCGGGCCGCGCGAAGAAGAAGTTCCGGTCGATGAGGAAGTACTCCTGCTCGGGGCCGGCGGAGGCCATGACCTGGCCGACGTCCCGGTGGCCGAAGAGCGCGAGCACCCGGCGGGCCTGCTTGTCCACCGCCTGCACGGAGCGCAGGAGCGGCGTCTTCTTGTCGAGCGCCTCCCCGGTCCACGAGCAGAAGGCGGTCGGGATGCAGAGCGTGGTGCCGTTGGGACTTTCGAGGATGTAGGCCGGGCTCGTCGGGTCCCAGGCGGTGTAGCCGCGGGCCTCGAAGGTGGCCCGGAGGCCGCCGGAGGGGAAGCTCGAGGCGTCGGGCTCGCCCTGGATCAGCTCCTTGCCGGAGAACTCGGCGATCGCGTCGCCGTCGCCGGTGGGCGTGAGGAAACTGTCGTGCTTCTCGGCGGTCAGGCCCGTGAGCGGGTAGAAGACGTGCGCGTAGTGGGTGGCGCCCTTCTCGATGGCCCAGTCCTTCATCGCCAGGGCGACGGCGTCGGCGATCGACGGGTCGAGCGGCTTGCCCTGCTTGATCGTCGCCTGGAGGGCCTTGTAGACGCTCTTCGGCAGGCGGTCCTTCATGACCGCGTCGCTGAAGACGTTGGAGCCGAAGATCTCGCTCGTGGGGGTCTCGCGGAAATTCCAGCCCGCACCCTTGGACTTGTAGCTGTTGATGGCGGCGATGGCGCTGGCGCGGGCGGTGGTCATGCGGAGGTCCTTCCTGATTGCTGGGACGTGGGTACGGACGGTGGCTGCACGGATCGAACGTTCGCCGCGCGGGATCCGCCAGGCCCGCACGAAACGCATGCGACGACGGGACGCGACGGCGCAAGCGCCGCCTCACCCGTCCCCGATGACCGCCGCAGCCAGAAGAAGAGCGTTCTCAACGGCGGTCACGCACGAACGATCGACCTGATCGAGGGTACCGGTGGGCGCGGGGGCGTTCAAGTGGCCGCCGGCGGCTACCGCGCCGCCGTGGTCCGCGGGGCCGGCTGGGTGGCCACGGGACGCGGGGTGACGGCCCGGCGGGCCACCTCGGTGGCGGCGTCGAGGGCCGGGTCGCCGGCCGGTTCCACGAGGCTGCCGTCGGCGGCGGGCCGGGCGGCCACCTGCACCGGCACGTCGGGGGCCACGCCCACGCCGCTGAAGGGCAGGCCCCGCGGCGAGAAGAACTTGGCCGTCGTCAGCCGCATGCCGACACCCGCCGCCTGGAGCGGGAAGATGCCCTGGATCGAGCCCTTGCCGTAGCTGCGGCTGCCCACGATCGTGCCCCGGCCGTGGTCGCGGATCGCGCCGGCGAGGATCTCGCTCGAGCTCGCCGAGTCGCCGTCGATGAGCACGACCAGCGGCATCCGCCATGTGCCCGGCCGGCCGGCGGAGTAGTTGAAGTCCTCGTCGGGGCTGCGGCCGCGGGTGGCGACGACGAGGCCCCGCTCGAGGAACACGTCGGCCACGTCAACCGCGGCGGAGAGCAGGCCGCCGGGATTGCCGCGGAGGTCGATCACGAGGGCCCGCATGCCCGCGGCGTCGAGCCGGCGGAGCGTCGCCTCGAGTTCGGCGGCGGTGTTCTTCTGGAACGACGTGATCCGGAGCGCCGCGACGCCGGCCGCGGGGTCCACGATCCGCGGCTGCTCGATGCTCGGAACGTCCACGTGCTCGCGGCGGACGGTGACCGCCCGGGCAGGTCCGGGGCCGCGGAGGATCGCCAGCGTCACGAGCGACCCCTCGGGCCCCTGCAGGAGTTGCGCCGCCTCATCCACGCCGAGGCCGCCGATCTGCCGTCCGCCCACGCCCACGAGGTGGTCGCCGGCGCGGATGCCCGACCGCTCCGCCGGGCTGCCCGGGATCACGTGCACGACGAGCAGGCCGTCGGCCGCCGTCTTCAGTTCCACGCCGAGGCCCACGAAGCGGCCCTCGATCTGGGCGTAGAGGTCGTCGAGCTGGCCGTTGGTCAGGAACGCCGAGTATTCGTCGAGCCCGCCGACGGCCGCGGCGGACATCTCCAGGAGCGCCACGGCCGGCGGCACGCCGAGCAGCGAATGGGCCACTCGGGCCAGCCAGGCGGCGCTCGCCTCGGCGTCGGCCTGCGTGGCGATCGGCCGGGTCGCGACGAGCGCGGCGACCTGCTCGCGGTACATGGCCCGCCGCTCCGGCGTCGCCTGGGCGGCATGCCGCGACGTGAACGCGGGCTCGTCGAGCGCCACGTCGAGCGCGAGCCGGCCGCGGCCCGCCAGCCGCGCGAAGTCGGGCCGCTCGACGTGATGCGACGAGATTCGCCCGAGCACCTCGGCGTAGACGCGGCGAGCATCGGCTTCCGACAGGGCCTCGAGCTG
>JBJTPA010000295.1:0-14552 GCA_046074885.1 Planctomycetaceae bacterium | reverse complement strand
TCGTGGTGATCTTCGGGCCGCTCCACCGCCGGATGCAGGAACGGCTGCGGCTGCCAGACTTCGGCGCGGCCCTGGTGACGACGCTCCTGGTGCTGGTGATCGTGCTCGTGCCGCTGTCGCTCCTGGTGGCCCGGGCCGGGGGCGATGCCGTGGCCATGCTCCGCACGCCCGATGCGATCAAGCTCGACCCCACCGTGCTCGACGGGCTCGTGCAGAACGTGAACGACGCCACTGGTCTGCACCTCACCAGCGAGAGCGTCAACGCCGAACTCCGCAAGCTGGCCGAGGAATGGTTCGGCCCGCTGGCCGCCCGGGCGCCGCTGGTGATCGCCAAGATGATCATCGGCCTGCTCGTGATGACGGTAAGCCTCTTCTACTTCTTGGCCGACGGGCGTCGGATGCTCGAGGCGGTCACGCGGCTCGTGCCGCTCGATCGCCGCTACCAGTGGCAGTTGCTCGACGAGTTCGAGGAGGTCAGCCGCGCCGTGGTGAGTTCCACGCTGCTGGCCGCGCTCGTGCAGGCCGCCCTGGCGGGTGTCGGCTTCTCGGTGGCCGGGCTCGGCAACGTGTTCCTGCTCACGCTGCTGACGTTCTTCGGCGCGCTCGTGCCCTTCGTGGGGGCGGCGGCGGTGTGGGGGTCGGCGAGCCTCTACCTGCTGTTCTTCGTCAAGGACGCGTGGACGGCGGCCGGGCTGGCGCTGTGGGGCCTGTGCGTGGTCTCGACGGTGGACAACATCATCAAGCCGATCGTCCTCCACGGGCAGTCGAAGCTGCACCCGCTGCTGGCGCTGCTCAGCGTGCTCGGCGGCGTCGGGGCCCTGGGCCCGATCGGCATCTTCGTGGGGCCGATCGCCGTGGCGTTCCTGCAGGCGGCCCTGACGATGCTCCAGGTGGAGCTCGACGCCATGAAGACGGGCGGGGCGGCGCTCCAGGCGGGGGCCGGCTCCGCGGCCGCCGGGAACGCCGGCGAACCCGGAGTTGCACCGGAGGGCGACGGCAGGGTGAAATCTTGACCGGGGAGGCCCGCGACGCGCGTCGCGGCCTTCGCGTGAGGTAACCGGAGGCGGTGCGATCATGATCGTCCAGGGCGTGCTCCTGCTCGCGGGCCTGCTGGCCACCGGCATCGAGGCGGCGTACGTGCCCGCCGACGACGGCGGCGGCGACTACCTCGTGCGGGTCGAGCCCGAGCTCGTCCGTGGCGGGAGCCCCTACCAGTTCACGAGCGACGTTCCCGACGACGCCCGTGACGTGCGCCGGGTGAGGATCTACGTCGCCGACGCCTGGCCGCCCGCCGTGGAGCGGTCGGTCGCGGACGCGGCCTCGCGGCCGCGCCGGGCCACGCCCGTCGCTGCGAAGGGCCGCGCCGGCGAGGCGGCGGCGGGAGCGACGACGAGCGACAAGCCATGGGGCCTGCTGATGGGCAGCCTCGTGGCGCTGTTCCTCTCGCTCGGCGCCAACGCCTGGCTCGGCATGCTGCTGGGCGGCATGCGGCAGCGCTACGTGCGCGACGTCCAGGCGCTCGCGCGAACGTAGGCCTACGCGCGTCAGCCCCGGTGGCGGCGCCGGCGCGGCGTCGGGCCCGCCGGCGGTTCTTCGGCAGGAGCCGGCGGCGCCGCGCCGAAGAAGAACTCCTCCGCGGGCCACGCGCCGGCGGCGGCCGGGGGCGCGGCGGGCGCGGGGGCCGGTTCGACGACCACCGGTGCGACGACGACGGGCACCTGCGGCCGCGGGGCCGCCCGCCGCGGCGCCGGCGGGTCGCCGCCGAGGGGCCGCACGTGGGCGCCCGCCTCGCGGAACATGTCGGCCACGTGCTCGTGGCACGTGAGCACGAGCATCTGCCGATCGTTTCCCTGTTCGGCGACGAACTCGACGATCACCCGGGCGGCGAGCCGGGCGCGGGCGTCGTCGAAGTTCACGAGCGCGTCGTCCATGACCACCGGCAGGCTCACGTCGTGGCGGCCGAGGTCGCGGATGAGGGCGAGCCGCAGGGCGAGGAACACCTGCTCGCGCGTGCCGCGGCTGAGCCGCTCGGGGTTCCACACCGAGCCGTCGCGCTCGTGCACCTCGAGGCGGGCCTCGTCGATCGCCGTGGTGATCGACGTGTAGCGGCCGTCGGTGAGCCGCGCCAGCCAGCGGGACGCCTCGCGGAGCACGGGGGGCTGGTGGTCGCGGGCCACGGCGGCCCGCGTCTGCTCGAGGAGCTCCCGCGCCCGCTCGAGCTGGCGGCGGCGCTCGACCTGTTCGGCGAGCCGCTCCTCGACGAGGGCCAGTTCGGCCTGCAGGCCCTCGCTGCCGTGGTCGCGGGCGGCGGCATCGACCCGCGCGGCGACCGCCCGGCGCTGGTCGCGGGCGGCGGCGAGCGACTGGCGGTGGCGCGACGTGGCGGCCACGGCGTCGGCGAGCCGCTGCTCGAGCGGCAGCGTCGGCCGCTCGGCGATCCAGCGGTCCACGTCGGCCGGCTCGGTCGTCCGCCGCCGCGCGTCGAGCCACGCCGTCTCGGCAGCCTCGGCCTCGGCCCGCGCCCGCTCGTACTCGGGTCGGCGGTCCACTTTGGCGAGGAACGCCGGCTCGTCGGCGGCGTCCCAGCGGACGAGAAACTCGCGGACCGCCCGCGCGGCCACCTTCACCTGCCGCAGGGCGTGGCGGTTGCGCCGCCGGGCCGCTTCCAGCCGGCGGGCGAGCGACGCCCGGCGGCGGACGACGGTCTTGTCGGCGTCGAGCCGCTCCTGCAGGAGCCGCAGGTGCTCGACCGGGGTCGATTCGGGCAGCAGTTCGCACTCGACGAGTGTCTCGTCGATCCGCCGCGCGAAGGCCGCCAGCTCCTCCCGCTTGTGCCGGGCCTCCTCGGAGAGCCGGCGGCGGTCGTCGTCGAGCGTGAGCAGCGCGTGGCGGTGCGTGGCGATCTGCCGCACCTCGCGGGGCGAGAGCGTGGGGGGCAGGCCGCGGTGCTCGAGGGCCCGGCGCCAGCGGTGCCGCGCGGCCTTGCGGGCCTCCGTCGCGCGGGCGAGCGCCTGCCCGGCGAGGGCGACGCGGTCGCCCAGCACGTGGAGCGAGCCCTCGCGGGCGGCGAGCGCCTCCAGCCGCTCGACCTCGGCCTGCGCGGCGGCGAGGCGGCGGTCGAGGGTCGCGGAGGGGTCGGCGCCGACCGTGGCGTCGAGGCCGGCGAGATGGGCGGCGAGTTCGGCCTTCTGGCGCCGGGTGGTCTCGAGCTGGTTGCGGGCGGACTCGAGCCGCTGCGTCGCGCCGCGGTCGAGCGACCAGGTGGTGACCGACGCCACGCCGGTGCCGGCCAAGCCCACGGCGGCCAGCGCCCAGGCGAGCGATCCGGTCACCGCCGTCGGCAGGAGCAGCCCCGAGAGGAGCATGCCGGCGCCGACGACGAACACGGCGCCGAGGGCCACGAGCCAGGGCGTGGGCAGGAGCTGGTTGGCGAGGCCGTCGGCCACCTCGCGCTCGAGGCGCACGACGGCGCGTTCGAGGTCGGCCGCCTGCTCCCCGGCGGCGATCCGCCACCGCAGCGTCGCCGCGCGGCCGGCCGCCTCCTCGATGGCCGCGGCGATCGTGGTTCCGCCGAGCGCCGCGTGCGCGCCCGTCACGCCGCCCCGCGCGTCGTCGTGCGACCGCCGGGCCTCCGCGAGCTCGCGCTTCGCGGCGGCGACGTCCCGCGCGGTGGAGGCGCAGTCGCGGGCGCGGGCCCGCAGCGGACCGAAGGAGTGGGCGAAGCCCTCGGGCAAGAGCACGTCGGGGGCGTCGCCGGCGGCGTCGAGGCCGGCCGCGACCGGCAGCACGCGGGAGAGCCCCGCGATGCCGACCTGCTCGCCGAAGCGGCGGGCGGCGAGCCGGGCGTGCGCCTCGGCGCGGGAGACGTCGGCCAGCAGCCGCTCGAGCCGGGGCTGCTCCTCGACGAGCGCGGCCACGGCCGTGCGCTTCGCCCACACCGCCGACTCCTGCGGCAGGTCGCGGAGCAGACGGGCGAGCCGGCCGCGGAGTTTCCGGCGGCGGGCGGCCGTCCGCTCGACGCGCCTGAGCCTGCGCGCGGCGAGCTTCCAGGCGTCGCGGTCGGGATGCACGAGCGGCGCCTGCTCGAGGGCCGTCCGGCGGTCCGCCGTCCGTCGCCAGGTGTCGTGGAGCTCCGCCAGCGGCGGCACGCCCCGCACGACCTGCTCGGCGCGTTCCGACGCCGCGATCGTCGCCCCGAGTCGCTCGATCTCCGCGTCGAGGTGGGCGAGTTCGGCCCACAGGCCGCCGGCGGCGAGCGCCGGGCCGCCGAGTGCGGCCAGCCGATCGACCAGTTCGGCGTTCCGCGCCCGCAGCGCGGCCAGCGGCGAGACCGCCGGGTCGGCCGAGTCGAGGCGGTCGATCGCCTCGCGGAGGTGGGAGAGCACGCGGGCGACCTTCGAACGGTCGAGGCCGCTGGCCAGCTCGTAGAGCCGGCTCCCGCAGCCCTCGGGCTCGAGCGTCCGCAACTCGTGGAGCTCGTCGAGGCCGAAGGCCATGACGTTGGTGAACGTGGTCTCGTCGATGCCGCCGACGAGGTCCTGCAGGTAGACGCGGTGCCGGTCGCGGGTCCGCGGATCGACGTCCTCGACGCGGACGAGGTCGCCCGCGTCGCCGCCGAGGCCGATCACGTCGTCCTCGTAGGCCGCGCGGGAGAGGTCGGCGAGATGCGGCCCCTCGTGCCGCCGCTCGACCGACACGAGCGTCCGCTCGGGTCCCGTGCGCACGAGCAGCCGGCCGGCGCAGGGCACCCGCGGGTCGAGCACGCCGCGGCGGAACTGCCCCTCGAACCCGAAGAACACCGCGCGGACGAACTCCAGCAGCGTGGTCTTGCCGGTCTCGTTCGTGCCGTGGAGCACCTGCACGCTGGGGCCGAGCCGGTCGATGGTCGCGCGCGACAGCGCCCCGAAGCGCTCGACGTCGATGCGTTCGATGAACATGGTCTTCTCCGCGGGCGGTCCTGGATGGGTGCGTGCTGCGATCAGATCGACTCGACGAGCTCGAGCGCCAGCCAGCCGGCCTCGCGGGCCGGGAGGGAGGCGTCATGGGGAGACGACGACTCGAGCCCGCCGACGATGTCGGCGAGCGCCGACGAGAACGAGGTGGTCGTGCCGGGCCGGCCGCCCGATCGCTCGTGGCCCAGCGGGGCCAGCGACTCGTGCGGGTCGGCGCCGAGGTCGCGGATCCAGAGGCGGGCCGCGTCCACGTCGTGCAGCGGACGGAGCCGGGCGAGCGTCTCGGCTGCGATCTCGGCGACGCGGACCCGGCGCGCCACGCTCGCGCCGCAGGCGACGGCCACCCGCACGACCTCGAGCGCCTCCGCGCGGCCGCCGGGCGCCGCGACGAGGGCGGCGCGGATCGCCGCGGAGAGTTCCTCGTCGCAGCCGGCGGACGACTCGACCGTGACGGTCCGCCAGGCGACGTGGTGCGTCGGCACCTCGCGCCACGTGCCGCGCCAGTCCGACAGCGGCGTCGCCGGCCCGCGGTCGCCCGAGCCGCGGTCGACCAGCCCGAGGACGCCGCAGGCGCCCGGCGCGGCATCGTCGGCGTCCCGCGCCTGCAGCGCGGGCAGCCGGTGGACGCCCGGGGGCAGGAGCCGCGGGCGCCGCGATCCCCAAACCCAGAAGCTGCCCGGCTGCGCCCAGGCCGGCGCGGCGTCGGGCGGAACCGTGAACGGATCGGCGTCATGGAGCTCGGCGGCGGTGCCGTCGTGATCGGTCCGCTGCCGGGCGTCGCAGCCCACGACGATCCTCCGTCGCAGGCCCGGCGGCGGGGCCGCCGCGGCGAGGGGACCGTGCGCCGAGACGATCTCGACCGGCAGGCCGCGGACGTCGAACTCGCACCCGGCCAGCGGCGTGACGAAGCACAGGCCGCGCGGCTCGCCGAGCATCCGCGCCAGGTCGTGGCAGGCGGCGGTGCCGTCGGCGACGACGACCGTGCGGCAGCCGGCGTCGGCGAGGGCGGTCACGTGGCCGCGGAGCGCGGCGGCCTGCGCGGGGCTCGCGCGGAGCGGGTCGAGGATGCGGCCGAGCAGCACGAGCGCCGCGGCACGGTCGGCGGCGGCCACCGCCGCGGCGAACGCGGCGGGCGCGGCGCCGGCGATCCTGCCGGCCACGGCGGGAGGCGCGGCCTCCGGCACCGCCAGCGGCCGGTCGAGGGCCGGATCGAACGCGAACACGAGGTCGGCCACGGCTCACCCTCCTCCGTGAATGGTGTGCTGGTCGGCGCGCGGATGGTCCGCCCGCGGTGAACACAGGCAAGATGGGCACACTGTAACGCCGCCCGGCCGTCCGTGACCACGGCAAAAAGCCCGGCCGAAAACGGCCGTCAACCCGTGGGCCGGTTGCCTCGCAACCGGACGTCGCCATCGACCCACGGTCCGCAATGCCAGTCGCGAGGCGACTGGGCCACGAGGCGAGGTGATGGCGCCAGCGCGAGGCTGATCGTTACGTGTCGAGGAACGGCGGTGACGCGGCGAACGTGGCGCACAGGGCGGCGGCCCACGCCTCGGCATCGGCCGCCGGTCCCACCGCCGCAAGCGCGCGGCTTCGCAGGATCACACCCTTCTCGATCGCGGCGGGGAAGATCGTGCACTCGATCCGCGCCCGGCCGCGCGCGGTGGCGACGGCGATGCCCCGCGGATCCTGCGGATGCACGGCCACGAGGGCCGCCGTGTCCCGGCGCCGCACGAGCACGGCCGCGGCCTCGGCGGGCAGCCTCCGGGGTTCGCCGAGCGGTGTCCACCGGCCGCGGTCCGCCGCGGTCGTCCACGACGCCGCGTCGCCCGTCAGGTCGGACACGACGGCGAGCGTCGCGTCGGCGTGCAGCAGCGACGTCTGCGCCGAGACGACGAGTTCCCACGCGGCCTCCGCGGCGGGGTACGGTCGCCACATCGCGGTGGCCCTCAAGCGGCGGCGGTCTTCGGGTTCGTAGATCGCCGTGAGGTCCGCGCCCCGCATCCAGTGGTCGGCCGGCGGGCCGGCGGGGCCGCGAAGATCGAGGCCGAGCAGGTGATCCGCGGCGGCGCCGCCGACCACGAGTCCCGCGGCCGGCGCGGCGAGGTCGAGCCGCGCCGCGTCCTCGCGGCTCGTGGCGACGAGGCCGGCGAGCGTCCAGGGCGGTGCGGCTGTCGCGGGCATCGGTGCGGTCCTCAACGCGCCGCGCGACGCCGCGGCGATCCGGCGGATTGTAGCCGTCGATCCCGCGCGGCGGGCGTGCCGCTACACTGCCGGCCGTTCGCACGGCCCCGAGGCCGGCCGCTTCACCGAGGCCATTCACCGAGGACGGTTCCCCATGACCGACGCCGACACGGCCGCCGCACTCGAGGTGTGCGAGGCCGCCGCCCGGGCCGGCGGCCTCGTGCTCCGCGACTGGGTGGGCCGCTTCGCGGTGGCGCAGAAGGCGGCCAGCGACTTCGTCACGGAGGCCGACTTCGCGTCGCAGCGGGAGATCCGCCGCCTCGTCGGGGAGGCGTTTCCGGCGCACGGCTTCGTGGGCGAGGAGGCGGAGGACGGCCGCCCCAGGCCGCCGTCGGGCCAGCCGGGCCACTCGGGGACGGGCCTGCGCTGGATCGTCGATCCGCTCGACGGCACGACGAACTACATCCACGGCTTCCCGGCGTGGTGCGTGTCGGTGGCGCTCTGCGAGGGGGACGAGATCCTCGTGGGCACGGTGCACGACCCGCTCCGAGGCGAGTGCTTCACGGCGCGGCGCGGCGGCGGCGCGTGGCTCGACGGGCGGCCGCTCGAGGCGCCGCGGGTGACCCGCCTGGGCGACGCCGTCGGGGCGGTCAGCTTCCCGCCGCGGGTCAGCGCCGCGTCGCCGGCGATGGCCGACTTCGTCGCCGTCGTGCCCCACGTGCAGGCGGTCCGGCGCACCGGATCGACGGCGCTCAACCTGGCGTGGCTGGCCTGCGGGCGGCTGCATGCCTTCTGGGCGCGGCAGGTGGCCTGCTGGGACGTCGCGGCGGGCTTCCTCATCCTGCGCGAGGCGGGGGGCGCCGTCGGCGCGTTCGCGGCGCCGAGCGGCGGGCCCGACGTCGTTCGCCTCGACGATCCCGCCTTCGCCGCGGCGAGCACGCCGGAACTGCTCGCGGAACTCCGCGGTCGGCTCGCCGGCTGACGGCCGCCGCGGGTGGTCGCGGCGCCGACGGCGCCGGTCGTGCGGGTCGTGCCGGCCACGGAAAATCCGCGGCCTGCGGGTTTTGTGCCGGGGCGCGGGGTAGTCTTCGGGAGGATCCGACGCAGCGGCGCCGCGGGCCGCCGGTTGCGGCGGTCCGCGCGGCAGGGGACGAACGCGTGAGGCGCTGGGTGCTCGGTCTGGTCGCGGTCGCGGCGCTCGGTGCGCCGGGCGGCCGCACCGCGCGCGCCGCCGACCCGGACCCCGCGCCGCCCGCCGCGGCTCCGGCCGTGAACGAGGATCGGCCGGAGATCTACTATTTGAAGGACGACGCGGGCCGCCTCGTGCCTGTGCCCGGCTTCTGCTACCGCGACTTCCTCGAACTCTTCCGCCTCCGGGAGGGCCTGCCGGCCGCGCTCGAGCCGCCCGCCGCGGTGCTCGAGAGCATCGTCGTCCGCTGCGACCTCGCCCGCGGCGACGCGGCGGCCGGCACGTGCCCAGCCACGGTCGAGTGCTCGGTGCGGCAGACGCGCGGCGGCTGGGCGCGGATCCCGCTGGGACTCGACGGCCTCGTGCTCGCCGGCCCGCCGCGGCACGAGGGGCCCGGCCGCGGCGTGATCGACGCCGACCCCGACGGCGGCTACCGCGGCTGGTTCGACGCGCCGGCCGGGAACGGCGACGCCCGGCACCGGCTCTTGCTCGAGGGGACGCTCCCCGTGGAGTTCGCCGCCGCGCGCGACGGCATCGCGCTGCGGCTGCCCGCGGCGACCTCGGCCACGGTCGAACTCCGCACGTCGCGGGACGCTCCCGAGGCCGCCGTGCTCCCGCCGCCTCCGGGCCGGCCCGCCGTGGCCCGCGGGGCGGATGGGACGAGCACCGTGACGATCGCCGGCGTGTCGGGAGTCGTCCGCATCCGGCTGGGGGCCGCCGGGGCCGCCGCCGACTGGGAGGCCCTCCCGCAATCGAGCGTCGAGAGCGTGGTCCGCATCGACGGCCGCGCCGCGTTGATCGACGCCGCGATCCGCCTCGAGAACCTGCCCCCCGGCACCGCCACGATCGACGTCGCCCTGCCGCCCCTGACGACGCTCGGCGCGGTGCGGCCACCGGCGACGCTCGTGGAGCGCGGCGGCACGCCCGTCGCGCCCACGGCGAGGATCGCGATCGAGGGCGGCCGCGACGGCCGCGCGGTCGTGGAGGTCGAGTGCGAGCGGCCGGTCGATCCCGCGGGCAACGCGGCGTTCGAGGCCGTCGGCTTCGGCGTGGCGCAGGTCGAGTCGTGGCGGCAGTGGGGCCGGGTGAGCCTCGTCGTGGAGGGGGACTGGCGGGCGGAGTGGACCGACCTGCCGGGCGTGCGCCGGATCGACCCCCCGCCGGCGGCGCGCCGCCCCGGCTTCGTCGCCGCGTTCGCGTACGACGCGCTGCCCGCATCGCTTCCCGTTCGCGTGCGGCCGCTCGTCAGCCGCGTCGTGGTCGAGCCGGAGTACCGCTACGACGTCGGCGCGACCCGGGTGGCGCTGACCGCGAGCCTGCGGGTGGTGGCCCGCGGCGCGCCGGCGACGGCGATCACGATCCTCGTCGATCCCGCGTTCGCGATCGAGGACGTGGGCCCGCCCGGCGTCGTGGACGTCGGCGGGGTCGCCGCGGATGCGGGCCGCATCACGATCCCCTTCCTCCAGCCGCTCACGGGCGAGGCCGTCGTCGAGATCCGCGGCGTCAGCCCCATCGACCGCGACGCCGTGCGGCTGGCCTGGCAACTACCCGCGCCGCGGGCCGACCTCGTCGCGCCGGCGAGCGTCGTGGTCGCGTCCGACGCGGACATCGAGCTCCTGCCCGACGCGGCCGCGAGCATGGGGCTCGTGCGGCAGGTGGCGGGGAGCCGCGTCCGCCCCGACGGCGAGGCGGCGCTCGCCTACCGCATGGACGGCACGCGTGCCACGTTTGCCGCGACCCGGCGGTTCCTCGAGCAGCGCATCGACGCGACCGTGGAGGCGCGGCTGCGGTTTGCCGACCTCGACACCGAGGTCGTCGAGACGGTGCGGCTGGACGTCGCGCACGTGCCGCTCGAGTCGCTCGATGTCTCGCTGCCGCCCGAGGTCGTCGCCGCCGGGACGCTCGAGATTCGCCAGGACGGCACGCCGCTCGACCCCGTGGTCGTCGCCCCGCGGGACGACTTCGAGGCCGCGCGCGTCGCGGCGGCCGACGGCGCGGGACAGGTCGTCCGCGTCGTGCTGGCGAAGCCGGTGCTCGGCGCCGGTGACGTGACGGTCGCATACCGCGTGCCGACGCCGGTGGCGGGCCCGGAGACCACCGCGGCCGTCGACGTGCCGCTCGTGCTGCCCTCGGCCGCGCGGATCGAGCGGCAGACCGTGGCAATCGAACCCGCGGACCGGCTGGTCGTGGACGTCCGCGGCGACGGCTGGCGGCCGGAGGTGACCGAGGACGACGTGCGCGGGCTTGGACCGCCGCGCGGCCGCAGGCGGCGGTGCCGCTGACGGTGGCGGCGCGCCGCCGCTCCGCCATCGACGTGGTCGTCGAGGCGGCCTGGCTGCGGACCCGCGTGCTCGCCGACCGGCGCGAGGACGTCGCCACCTACGCGATCTCCGGCGGCGGCGAAGGCGTGACCGTCACGGTGCCCGCGGCGGCCGGGACGGTGGCCTGCACCGTGGATCTCGACGGCATGCCCCTGGCCGCGACACGCGACGCGGAGGGCCGCTTCTCCGTGACGTTGCCGCGTGCGACCGCCGGCCGCCGGCGCGTGCTCGAGGTGGGCACGATCTCGGCGCGGCCGGCGGGCTGGCAGGCGCTCGCCGCGCGGCTCGGGATGCCGGAGCGGCTGCGGGTCGATCCTCCGGCGTTCGGGGCCGACGTCGCCCAACGCCGCTTCTACGTCGAGATCGCCACGCGGGCCGACGAGCAGGTCTTCGGGGCGCCCGCCGCCTGGACGGCGCAGCAGCGGTGGCGGCTCGGCGGTGCCGGCGTCGAGCGGGTGGCCGCGGTCGATCCGGCCGCGCTGGCCGCCTGGATTCGCGAGGCCGCGGGCGGGGCCGCCGCATCGGTCGCCGAGCCTCCGCTCGTCGGTGCGCGGGCCGTCTACTCCGGCGTCGGGCCGCCGGGCGTCGCGGAGGTGTGGCTGGTGCCGACGTGGTTCGTGGTGTTCGTCGCCTCGGGGGCCGCGCTGGCCGCCGGGCTGGCCCTCGCCTATCGGCCCGTCGCGCGGCGGGCGGCGGTCGTGCTGCCGGGTGTCGCCGCCGTCGGCCTGGCGGCCGCCGCCCTTCCCGACCTCGCGCCGCTGGCCGCCCAGGCGGCGCTGCCGGGCGTCGCGCTGTCGCTGCTCGCGTGGGTCCTCCGCGGACGGCTCGACCGCGAGCCGCGGCGGCTCGACGCGTCACCGGCGCCGGCCGCCGTGTCGGGCAGCTCGCTCACCCGGGCGGTGACGGCACCGTCGCTCCTGGTCTCGGAGTCGTCGCTGGGCCGCGACGGCAGCGTCACCGCCGGCGGAAGGTCGTCGCCATGATTGCCACGACCCGCGCCGCGGCGTTCGCGATCGTGCTGGCCGCGGCGGCGGCCGCCGCCGAGCCGGCGCCGCTCGAGTTCCACCGCGTCCACGTGCCGGCCGGCGTGCTCGGCGACGTGCCGCTCGACGCCGAGCGGCGCGTGCCCATGCCGCTCGCGGAGTTCTAGGTGGCGGTGGCCCGCGCCTCCGCCGCGGCGGGGAGGGGGGCCGTCGAGCCGGCGGCCGCGTGCGCCACCGCCCGCTGGCGGGCCGCCATCGACGGATCGGGCCGGCTCGCCGGCAGCGTCGCCTGCACCGTCGGCCCGGAGGCGTCCGGTCCGGGCCGCGTGCTGCCGCTCGGCGGGCTGCAGGTGAGCCGCGGCCAACGCGACGGCGATCCGCCGCGCGAGGCCGTCGTGTGCGGCGCCGGCGCCGGCCTGGCCCTGGTGGTTCCGGAAGCGGGCACCTACGAGCTGGAGTTCGCGTGCCCGCCGGAGGCGCCCGGGTCGTCGGCCTACCGGGTGCCGCTCGTGTCCGCGCTTTCCACGTCGCTCGCGATCGACCTCCCGTCCGGCACGCGGCCTGCGCTTTCCGGCCCCGCCGCGCGGCGGGCCCTCGTCGCGCCTCCCGCGGCGGGCGGCGCCACGTGGCGGATCGACGTCGGGCCCGCCGCCGAGCTCGTCGTCGCGGTCGTGCCCATCGACGAGCCGCCGCCGGCCGTCGCGGTGTGGTCGGACGTCGCGCTCTCCGCGCCGCGCGCCGACGTGGCCGCCGCGGTCGTGCCCGCCGGTCCGTGGCGTGCCGGCAGGCTCGCGCTCGAGCAGGACGCCGCGCTGCGGGTAACCGAGGTGCGCGCCGCGGACGACGAGGAGCCGCTGGCCCACGAGACCTCCGGCGACGGCCGCACGCTCTCCGTGACGGTGCCGCGCCGCCTCGACGGCGCGACGACGCCGCTCGTCGTGCGGGGCGTCGCCCCGGCCTCCGGGGCGGCCTGGCGGCTGCCGCTGCTCCGGGCCGGCGCCGCCGGGTGGTCCGGCGGGGGGTCCGTCGTCCGCGTCGCCCCCGAGTTCGAGGTGCGCGACGTCGAGCTCGAGGACTACCGCGTCGTGCCGCCCGGAGTCGCGTCATCCTGGCCCGAGGCGGCCGTCGCGGCCGGACGCGCGGGCGCGATCCTGCACCTCGAGCAGCAGGGCCCCGCCGCCGCGGCGGTGGTGGAGCTCGGACCGCGGACGGCGACCTTCGACGTGGCCCGCGTCACGACGGTGGACATCACGCCGAGCGCGGTGCTCGGCCGCGCCGCGTGCGACGTGCGTGTGGCCGGCGGCGAGGCCTTCGAGATCGTCGGCCGCGTCGCGCCGGGCTGGATCATCGACGCGGTGGACGCCGTGGAGCGGTCGCCCGCCGGCGGAGCCGCCGCGGGCGGGCCGGCGCCGACCGGCGCCGCGGTGGACTGGCGGGTGGTGCCGTCCCCGGCCGGCGACGCGCTGCGGATCGGCCTCGCGTTCGACGCGACCCGCCGCGGCGGCGTCGGCCTGCGGGTCGCGGGGCACCACGCGGGGCTGGCGACGGGGGCCGCCTTCACGACCGCCGACATCGACATGGTCCGCTTCGACGGCGAGGCGGCCGACGCGGCGGTGCTCGACCTGCGCACCGGTCCGGACGCCTTCGTCGAGATCGCGGGCCGGCCCGCGGGCTGGTTCGCGCTCGAAGATCGCCTGGCGGCCCTCGCGGAGGAGGGCAAGGCCCGTGGCCGGATCCGCGCCGGCGACCGCACGCCCGACGTTGAGGCCCGCGTCGTCCGCCGCCCGCCGCCGCTCGACGTGGACGTGGTCGTGAGGCTCGAGCCGCGCGACGACGCGCTCGTGCAGACGTTCACCTTCGACTGCCGGGCCGCGGCGGGGATCGAGTCGCTGGTCGTCGATTTCGCCGAGCCGGGAGGGGACGGCCTGGCGTGGCGGGTGGAGTCGCCGGCCGATGTCGGCGTCACGGCGCGGCGGCTCGGCCCCGGCGACGGCGGCCTCGCGGCGCGGAACGCTGCCGTCGCCGCCTCGTGGCTCGTCGAGTTGAACCCGCCGGCGAGCGGGCCGGTGCTGATCCGCGGGGTCCGTTCCGTTCCGTTCGCCGCCGCGGTGCCGGTGCCCCTCGCCTGGGTCGAGGGGGCCGAGGAGACCGGCGGCACCGTCGTGGTCGCGGCGCCGCCCGGGGCGCGGCCGCGGCTGGTCAATCGCCTGCTCCGCGAGTTGCCCGTCGATCCGGCCGTGGCCTCCGCACCTGCCGAATACGCCTACGGCGCGCCGGCGCCGGCCGCCGCCGAACTCGTGCCGGTCGGGCCAGGCAGCGACGCGCGGGCTTGGGCCTGGCGGGAACGCGTGTCCTGCCGGTGCGAGGGGTCGGGCGCCGTCGAGAGCGAGTCGCGGTTCGCGATCGAGAACGAGGGCCGCGACGCCGTGTCGCTGTCGGTGACGCCCGGCCGGCAGGTGGCGGCCGTGCTCGTGGACGGCGCGACGCCGCCCGGGCTCGACTTCGGGACCGCGGGGGAGACCTGGCGGATCCCGCTGCCGCAGGGTCGCCGCCGGGTGGAGGTCGTGGTGCGGACGCTCGCGGCCGGCGGCGCCGGTGGCCCCGCGTGGCGGGTCGATCCGGAGGCCTGCAGCCTCGACCTGCCCGTGCTCGATCGCGACGTGCGGCTGCTCGTGCCGCCGGGCCTCGTGGTCGCCTCGACGGCCATCGACGACCCGGAGGCGGCGCCGGCGTGGACGTCGCGACTGTTCGGCGCGGCCGCCGCCGGGACGGTGCCCGACTCGATGCCGGCGCCGGGGTTCCGCGGCGTGGCGGTGACGAGGCCGCTGCGGCGCGGCGTGCTCGTCGTGCGCCGCGACGCCGTCACCGCGGCGTCGATCCTCGCCGCGGTGTCCGCGGTCATCGCGGCATTCCTGCTCGCGGG
>JBJTPA010000294.1:0-2985 GCA_046074885.1 Planctomycetaceae bacterium | reverse complement strand
TCAGATCGACGGCCAGTTCGTGCCGTTCCCCACGCAGGACCAGCTCGAGGAGAGCGACCTCGACCTCGTGGTCTCCGGCAGCCCCACCGCCGTCCTCATGATCGAGGGCTTCGCCCGTGAGATGCCCGAGGACCGGATGTTCCAGGCGCTCACCGAGGCCCACCGCATCATCCGCACGATCTGCGAGATGCAGGAGGAGCTCGTCCGCGCCGCCGGGAAGCCCAAGAAGGAATACATCCTCGCCGACTACTCCCATCTGCGGGCCACGCTCACGAGCGGCTACCTCGCCGATCTCAGGGCGGCCAAGGCGATCTTCGGCAAGCAGGAACGCGGCCAGGCCGTGAAGGCCCTCCGCGAGAAGGCCAAGGCCCAGGTCGCCCCGACCGAGCCGGCCTTCGGCTTCAAGCCGGGCGAGGCTGGGGGTGTCAGCGACGCCGACTTCGCCCACGTCTGGCACGCGCTCGAGGAGCAGGCCGTCCGCGAGAACATTCTCGACGGCAAGCGGCCCGACGGCCGCGACTACAAGAGCCTGCGGCCCCTGCACTGCGAGGTGGACCTCCTGCCCCGCGTGCACGGCTCGGCGCTCTTCCAGCGCGGCGAGACGCAGTCCCTCGTCACCATCACACTCGGCACCGGCAAGGATGAGCAGCGGGTGGACGGGCTGATCGACGAGTACTCGAAGAAATTCATGCTCGACTACTACTTCCCCTCCTACTCGGTGGGCGAGTGCCGGCCGATCCGCGGCCCCGGCCGCCGCGAGATGGGCCACGGTGCCCTCGCCGAGCGGAGCGTGAAGCCGGTGCTGCCGGATCCGGACGTGTTCCCCTACACGATCCGCGTGATCTCCGACATCCTCGAGTCGAACGGCTCGAGCTCGATGGCGAGCGTCTGCGGCGCCACCCTCGGCCTCATGGCCGCGGGGGTGCCGATCTCCCAACAGGTGGCCGGCATCTCGGTCGGCCTCGTGAAGCAGTCCGAGGACAAGTGGGTGCTCCTCACCGACATCATCGGCGACGAGGACCACTACGGCGAAATGGACTTCAAGATCGCCGGCTCGCAGAACGGCATCACGGGCATCCAGCTCGACCTCAAGATCGACGGCATCTCGCCGGCGATCATCGAGGCCACGCTGCGGCAGTCCCGCGAGGCCCGGCTCGAGATCCTCAAGACGATGCTCTCGGCGATCCGCCGGCCGCGGCCGGAGACCTCGCAGTGGGCGCCGCGGCTCCTGCGGACGCGGATCGATCCGCAGAAGATCGGCCTCCTCATCGGCCCCGGCGGCAAGACCATCCGGGCGATCCAGGAGAACACGGGAGCGAGCATCGACGTGGAGGAAGAAGGCACGGTGACGGTGGCCAGCCACGACGCCGAGGGTGCAATGGCGGCCATGGCCCAGGTCGAGGCCCTCACCGCCTCGATCCAGGTCGGCCGGATCTACGAGGGCCGCGTGACGAGCATCAAGGACTTCGGCGCGTTCGTCGAACTGGTCCCGGGCAAGGACGGCCTGTGCCACGTCAGCGAGCTCTCCGACGATTTCGTGAAGAGCGTGGCCGACGTCTGCCGGGTGGGCGACGTCATGCGGGTGAAGGTGATCGCGGTGGACGACCAGGATCGCGTCAAGCTCAGCCGCAAGGCGGTGCTCCGCGAGGCGGCCGAGGGCAACGGCGGCGGGCAGGCCTGATCCGGGCCGCCCGTCCGGGGCGGACGATCCATGGTGGCTGACGACGACTCCGCCCGCTCGCGGGCGGAGACCTACGCGGAATTCGCGGCGCTCGTGGGCGGCCTCGCCCACGAGATCCGTAACCCGCTGTCCACGATCCGCCTCAACATGGAACTCCTCGCCGAGGACTTCGCGGCCGACGATCCCGAGTCGCCGACGCGGCACCGCGACCGCCGGGCCCGCGCCAAGATCGACCTCGTGCGGCAGGAGTGCGACCGGCTGCAGAAACTGCTCGGCGACTTCCTCGACTTCGCGCGGCAGGAGACGCTGTCGCTCGAGCCGGGCAGCCTCAACACCGAGCTCGAGCAGTTGCTCGACTTCTTCGCCCCGCGGGCCCGCGAGGCGGGCGTCGAGATCGTCCGGTACCTCGACCCGGAGCTGCCGGCCGTCCGCCTCGACCGCGAGACGTTCCGGTCGGCGGTGCTCAACCTGCTCCTCAACGCCGTCCAGGCGATGGAGGCGGGCGGCCAGCTCGTCGTGCGCACGCGGCCCGCCGGGCTCGGTGTGCTCCTCGAGCTCATCGACACCGGGCCCGGCATGGACCCCGAGACGCTCGCCAAGGCCTTTCAGGCTTTCTACACGACAAAGCAGGGCGGCAGCGGCCTTGGCCTGCCGACCGCGCGGAAGATCGTCGAGGCGCACGGCGGCACGATCGACGTGGAGACGGCCCCCGGCCGCGGCACGAAGGTGACGATCTGGCTGCCCGCGCCGCCGCGCCTCCCGCCGCGGCGGCGGTCGTAGCCAGCGGCTGACGCATCGCCTCGCGTGGCTCGGTCGTCTCGCGACCGGGCATGCGGGTCATCCCAGTTGCGAGGCAACTGGGCTCCAGGGGCCGCAACTGGACGGGCCGCGGCGGCGGGTCGTACCATCGGGCGCATGACGCCGACCGCCACCGCCGATTCTCCCGGCCAGACCGACGTCCCCGCGGCAGACACGGTTCGCGTGCTCGTCGTGGACAACGACGTCGTCCACGCCCGCACCATGGGCGAGGGTTTGTCGCGGCTGGGCTACGACGTCACGGTCACCGGCGGCGGCGGCGAGGGGGCGAAGCGACTCGACCAGGAGACGTTCGACGTCGTCGTCACCGACCTCATGATGAACGACATCGGGGGCCTGGAGATCCTGGCGCGGGCGAAGAAGTCGTCGCCCGAGGCGGAGGTGATCGTCGTCACCGGCCACGGCACGATTCCCTCGGCCGTCGCGGCGATGCAGCAGGGGGCCTTCAACTACCTGCAGAAGCCGCTCGACCTCGGCCACCTGCGGAC
>JBJTPA010000293.1:0-4972 GCA_046074885.1 Planctomycetaceae bacterium | reverse complement strand
GAGCAGGTGGCCGCGGCCTTCCGGCTGGCGATGGCCGATATCCTCGCCGCCGATCATGACGGCTGCCTGCCGATCGTGTTCGACGACGCCTTCGTCAACTCCGATCCGGCCCGCATCTCGGCGGTCCAGGCCATGCTGGACCGCGCGGCGGAGCGGGGCCTGCAGGTGATCGTGCTGTCGTGCAACCACCGCGACTACGACGGCTTCGGCGCAGCCACCCGCGAACTCTCCCGGGCGTGATCCTGCGAAAGTCGCCCTGCCAGGACCGGGGGTAACGCGGCCCTCCGGGCCTGATCCGCATTCTGGTTTTGTCAGGAAGCCCCAAGCGTCAGCGCGGGGAATGCAGGTCGCCCCCCGACAACTTCACGCGAAGCTGTCACAATCCACCACCCGCATTCCCGTCGCTCGCGCTCCGGGCTTCTTGGCGACAGGTCACGACGGGGAGGGCCAGGATGGCCCGAGCCGGTCAACTAAAGAAGTTCTCGCCAAAGAGGTTGAGGGACGGGCAGGTCGTCACCGTGATGTCACCCTCGACCCGGGTCTGACAGGCCAGCCGCATGGTGGACTCGTTGCCGATGTAGGCCAGCGACATGCCCAGCCGCGCCGACTCGAGGACGCCCTTGGGGCTCGTGTTCTCCATGCCCTTCGTGACCAGCACCCGGCAGGAGCCGCAGGTGCCGAACCCGTGACAGTTGGCGACCTTGTGGATGCCCGGATAGAGCTGCACGCCCGCCCGCAGGGCCTCCTTCCGCAGGTTGGCCCCGTTGGGCACCTGGATTTCCTTCTTTTCGTTGGTGAACGTGATGGTGGGCATCGGTTTCCCTCGATGGATCGGCCGTTTCCGGACGATACTGTAGCCACCCTGTCCGGGGCCTTCCACCCGCGCGAGACGCTCACCGTGGCCGAACTGACGAAATACCAGCAGTCGATCGTCAAAAACTACTACGCGAACCTCGACACCGCCCTGCTCCAGCGGCTCGGCGAGCAGGTCACCGACCTCTACCTCGCCGAGGGCAAGAAGCGCGAGAAGCTGTGGACGAGCATCGCCACGTCGCTCGCCAAGCTCGGCGTGCCGCAGTCGCGGATCGACACGCTCCGGAAGTCCGACGACGCCCGCCGGCTCGCCGCGCTCGTGCAGGAGCTTCTGGCGAAGGATTGACCGCGCCGCGGCCGTGCCGCATCCTGTGGGACCCACCGCCCCCGGGAAGCACTGGCATGACCCCTGCGGACTCCTCCACCGCCCCAGCCGCCGGCGCGTCGTCCTCCCCGGCTGACCGGGCGGCGCTCCTCGAGTCGCTCCGCTGGAAGAAGTTCCCGGTGCTCGACGACGGCTTCGTGGCGCTCGTCGACTGCATGGGCGACGACGGCTCCGTCGTGCAGGCCGCACGGGTGAGCTACGGCGAGGGCACGCGGCGGGTGAGCGACGACCGTCAGCTCATCCGCTATCTCCTCCGGCACGCCCACACCACGCCCTTCGAGATGGCGGAGCTCAAGTTCCTGGTCCGCGTGCCGATGGACTGCTGGCGGCAGTGGATCCGCCACCGCACCGCGAGCGTCAACGAATACTCGACCCGCTACTCGCTGGCGATCGACGCCATGCAGGCGACGGCCGACGACGAGTGGCGGGCTCAGGCGGCGTCGAACCGGCAAGGCTCGGCTGGAGCGCTCGAGACCGACGCCGGCCGGCGGTTCACGCAGGCCGAGCAGGACCTGCAGCACCTCGCCCGCAAGGTCTACGAGGACCGGGTCGAGGCCGGCATCGCCCGCGAGCAGGCGCGGAAGGACCTGCCGCTGTCCACCTACACCGAGGCCTATTGGAAGATCGACCTCCACAACCTGCTCCACTTCCTCGCCCTGCGCATGGATTCCCACGCCCAGCTCGAGATTCGCCGCTACGCCGAGACGATCGGCCACGAGATCGTGAAGCCGCTGTTCCCGCTCGTGTGGGAGGCGTTCCTCGACTACCGCGTCGAGGCCCTGCGGCTCACGCGGCTCGATCAGGAGGTGATCCGGCGGCTCGCCGCCCGCCCCCGCGCGACGCTGCCGGCCTCCCTTGCCGACTTCCTCGCCGCGCAAGACCCCTCGTGGCGCGACCTCGCCCGTTGCCGCGAGCGCGACGAGTGCCTCGGGAAGCTCGTGGGCCTCGGCCTCGTCACCCCCCCGGAGACCGCATCGTGAGCGCCAGCGCATCGACCGAAGCCGAGATCCTCGACCTCTCGCGGCAGCTGCTCGCCGCCGTCGCCGCCGGCGACTGGACGGCCTACCGCCGGCTCGTGGCCGACGACCTCACCTGCTTCGAGCCCGAGGCCCGCGGCCAGCTCGTGGAGGGCCTCGCGTTTCACGAGTTCTACTTCAAGCTCCCGTCCGACCCGGCGAAACAACCGCGGCCCGTGACGAACACGCTCGCGTCGCCGGTGGTGAGGCTCCTCTCCGACACCGTCGCACTCGTGGCCTACGTCCGCCTCACGCAGACGCTCGACGACACCGGCCGGCCGGTGACGAAGCCCTGCGAGGAGACGCGGCTGTGGCAGAAGATCGGCGGCTCGTGGAAGCACGTGCACTTTCACCGCTCACTGCCGTCGTGAGGCGGCGCTACCCGCGATCGAGCACCAGGACTTCCAGTTGCTCGCCCGGTTGGTGGTGCCGGCCGCCCGCGGGGAGGGCGAGCAGGGCGTCGGCCGTGGCGAGCGCGAGGATGTCCGACGAGCCCGTCCACGGCAGCGGCTCGGCCTCGAGCACGACGCCGGCACGCCGGATCCGGCACGGCAGGTAGACCGGCCGGTCGGGCGGCGATTTCACCGCGGCGACGAGCTGCGCGGTCGCGCGGGGCAGGTGCCACTGCTCGCGCGGAGCGCCGGCACAGATCCGGATCGCGGGCCGCACGAAGAGCTCGAAGCAGACGAGGCTGCTCGCGGGGTTGCCCGGCAGCCCGAAGACGAGCGTGGGCGGCGTGGCCGCGCGCCGCAGGATGCCGAACCAGGCCGGCTTGCCCGGCTTGAGTCGCACCTTGTGGAAAACCCGCTCGACCCCGCAGGCGGAGAACGTGGCCGGCACGAGGTCGAGGTCGCCGGCCGACACGCCCCCGGAGAGCACGAGGACGTCGGCGGCGAGCCCCTGGGCGACGGCGGCCCGGAGCGGCTCCGGTCGGTCGGGCACGACGCCGAGTTCGATCGGCTCGGCATCGAGCGCGGCGCACGCGGCGGCCAGCATCGGCCCGTTCGAGTTCCGCGTCTGGCCCGCCGCTGGCACCGCGTCGCAGGGCACGAGCTCGCTGCCGGTCGAGAGGATCGCCACGCGGACCCGCGGCGCAACGACGACGTGCGTCGCGCCCGCCTCGGCGGCAAGGCCCACCGCCGCGGGCGTCAGCACGGCGCCGGACCGCAGCACCGCCGCACCCGCACGGAACGCCGTGCCCCGGCGACCGACGTGCTGCCCCGGCCGGAACCGCTCGTCCCGGAGGCGGACGCGGCCGCCGGCGTGCGCGTCCGCAGTGCCGTCCATCGCACACTCGACCGGCACGACCGCGTCGGCGCCGGGCGGCAGTGGGGCGCCGGTCATGATCCGCATGCACGTGCCGGGCCGCACGGCGGTCATCGTCACGTCGCCGGCGGCGAGGTCCATCGCCACCTCGAGCTCGACGATCTCGTCGCTCGACGCCGACCCGAAGTCACCGTCCACGACGGCAAAACCGTCCATCATCGCCCGGTCGAACGGCGGCGAGTCGCAGTCGGCGACGATCGGAGCGGCGAGCGCGCGGCCCCGGGCGTCGGCCAGACGCTGCCGGCGGGACGGGAGCGGCGCCGCCGAGCGCTCCACGAGGTCGATCGCGGCGGCGAGGTCGATCATGCGGCCAGCGGCGCGGTGGCGAGGAACGCCCGCAGGAGGTCGTAGCCGGCGGGGGTCAGGAAGCTCTCGGGATGGAACTGCACGCCGAAGACCGGAAGCGTCGTGTGGCGGATCGCCATGATCTCGCGGGTGCCGCCCGGCGCGGTGGACCACGCGTCCACCTCGAAGTCCCGCGGCAGCGTGGGCGGGTCGATGACGAGGCTGTGGTATCTCGTGGCCTCGAGCGGGGAGGGGAGGCCGACGAACAGGCCCCGTCCCGCGTGCTCGATCGCATCGACCTTGCCGTGCATGAGCCGCCCGGCCCGCACGATCCTCCCGCCGAACACCTGCCCGATCGACTGGTGCCCGAGGCAGACGCCGAGGATCGGCATCCGGCCCGCGAACCGCCGCACGGCGTCGCAGGAGATGCCGGCCTCGTCGGGCGTGCAGGGGCCGGGCGAGATCACGAGGTGGGTCGGCGCCTTGGCGGCGATCTCGTCGCCCGTGATCCGGTCGTTGCGGTGGACCTCGACCGTGGCCTCGGGGGCGATCTCGCCGAGCCGCTGGACGAGGTTCCAGGTGAACGAGTCGTAGTTGTCGATGAGCAGGATCATGCGCGGATCAACTTTACTCTCGGTGCAGGCATCCCGTCAGGAAGCCCCAAGCGCCAGCGCGGGGAATGCGGTTCGCCACCCCGATCGTCCCGCAACGCCCTTCCGGTCTTCCACCCGCACTCCCGTCGCTCGCGCTCCGGGCTTCCTGGCGTCGCGCGCATGATCGTCATTCGAGCAGGGTTGCGGGATGCCCCTCGCGGTCGACGAGCGGCATGACCTGCGGCTTGTAGATGGTGGTGTAGGCCTCGGCGAGGCGGTGGGCGTCGATCGCCGCCTGGTCGGCCCACTGCTCCACGAGCGTGAACCGCCGGGGCTCGGCGGTGGAGTGGTAGACGTCGAACCGCAGGCAGCCGGGCTCGGCCCTGCTCAGCCGCATCGCCGCGGCGAGCAGGTCGCGGAGTTTCGGCACGTCGGCCGGATCCTTGGCGGTGAGGAGGACCGTGAGGCAGATCATCGGGACATCATCGTGGGTGCCGGCCTGCGGTTGCGAACCCCGAGTGTATCGCGGCGGCGACGGCGGCCGAACATGGCGG
>JBJTPA010000292.1:0-3006 GCA_046074885.1 Planctomycetaceae bacterium | reverse complement strand
TGCCCCGCTTCTCGAGCAGCGCCGAGAGCCGCTCGCTCTTCTCGATCGAGACCGTGCCCACGAGCACGGGCAGGCCCTTCCGCTGGACCTCCTTCACCTTCGCCCGCGGGATCGTCTCGGCGTCGCGATCCCCCTTGGGCTCGAACTCGATCCCGTCCTCGGTCTCGCGGACGATCCTGCCGACCCTCCAGGAGCCGTCGGCCATGGCGAGCGTGTCGAAGCGATGGATCCGCTCCACCTCGTCGGCCACCGCGATCCACTTCTCCCGCTCGGTCATGTAGATGACGTCGGGGTGGTTCACCCGCTTCATGCCACGGTTCGGCGGGATGGCGATGACGTCGAGCTTGTAGATCTTCCAGAACTCGTGGGCCTCGGTCATCGCCGTGCCGGTCATGCCGCCGAGCTTCTTGTAGAGCTTGAAGAAGTTCTGGAGCGTGACGGTGGCGAGCGTCTGCGACTCCTCCTTGACGCGGACACCCTCCTTGGCCTCGACCGCCTGGTGGAGGCCGTCGGACCACTGGCGGCCCGGCATGAGCCGGCCGGTGAATTCGTCGACGATGATCACCTCGCCGTTCTGCACCACGTAGTTGACGTCGCGCTTGTAGAGGTGGTGGGCCTTCAGCGCGTTGTCGATGAGGTGCGGCCACTCCATGTTGCCGGCCGTGTAGAAGCTCTCCACGCCGGCGAGCTTCTCGGCGGTCCGCACGCCCTCCTCGGTGAGGGCGACGGTGTGCTCCTTCTCCTTGACCTCGAAGTGCCGCTCGGGCACGAGCTGGCGCGCGATCTGGTCGGCGCGGGAGTACTTCGCCACGTCGTCGTGGGCCGGGCCCGAGATGATGAGCGGCGTGCGGGCCTCGTCCACGAGGATGTTGTCCACCTCGTCCACGATCGCGAAGTTGAGCGGCCCCTGGCTCTGCTGCATGTGCTTCGGGAAGCGGTCGTCGTCGCGGGCCGCCATCCGCATGTTGTCGCGGAGGTAGTCGAAGCCGAACTCGTTGTTGGTGCCGTAGGTGATGTCGCAGGCGTAGGCCTTCTGCCGGTCGCCCGAGTCCATCCCCGACTGGATCGCCCCCACCGTGAGGCCGAGCCCGAGGTACAGCGGCCCCATCCACTCCATGTCGCGGCGGGCGAGGTAGTCGTTGACCGTGACGACGTGCACCCCCTTTGCCTCGAGGGCGTTGAGGTAGGCCGGGAGCGTGGCCACGAGCGTCTTGCCCTCGCCGGTCACCATCTCGGCGATGGCGCCGGAGTGGAGCACCATCCCGCCGATGAGCTGGACGTCGTAGTGCCGCATGCCGAGGAACCGCACGCCCCCCTCGCGGCAGACCGCGAAGGCCTCCACGAGGATGTCGTCGAGCGTCTCGCCGGCGGACAGGCGGCGGCGGAACTCCGCCGTCTGGCCGCGGAGCTCGGCATCGGTCATCGCCCGGTAGCGCTCCTCGAGCGAGTTGATGGCCTCGATCCTCGGCTCGAGCTTCCGCAGCGTGCGGGCGTTGGCGGAGCCGAACAGGCCGGTCAGTCCCCGGGACACCCGGTCCCCGAAGGCGGCGGCACCGTTCGACACCGCATCCCAGAGGCGTTCGAGGGTTTCCATGACGGGACAACTATAGATGGAAGGGGAGGGGCCGCGGTGCCATCCCGCGGGGCGGGGGGACGGCCGGTCGCGCCGGGCCGCGAAATCCCGGCACCTGTGGCGATTCTCGCGAGCGGGACGCGGGCGGGTCAAGGCGACGCGTGAACCGTCGCCGGGTCGCGTGCATACGGTTCCAGCGGCAGCCGACGGATCCCCATGACCTCGGCAGGCGGAGGATCCGTCGCCGGCCGCTCACCCTGCTTCCCGCGAAAGGAGCACGCCATGACCGCCATCGTCGCCCCGGTTCACCGGCTTCACGGATTCTGGTTGCGGACCGTCGAGGATCTCGCGGTCGTGGTCGGCGTCGCCCTCGTGGGCTGGGTCCTGTTCACGACCATCGGGCTGCACCAGACGACGCTGCGGTCCGTGCTGCTCCCGCCCGGGCTCCTCGGGCCCGCGAGTCAGCCTCGCGGGCCGCGCAGGCGACCGCCGCAGGCCGCCTTGAAGAGGCGAAGGACGCATACGAGTCTTCGTTTCGTGCATGGCGAACGCTGCTCGACGCCCGGCCCGTGCTGGTCGATGACTGCGTCATGGTCGAGGAGCTCGCCGAGCAGATCGACAGCTACCGCGACGTGCTGAAGGGTCTGGGCGAGCCGTTTCCGGACGCCTTCGTCCTGCGGGACGTCGTGGGCCGTCGCGACGTGGCCGCGAACTGACGGGCCCGTGGCGCGCTCGCCCGGTGGCGGATGCGCTCGCCCGCCCCCAGGTCCCTCGTCGCCGACAGGCGGGGCATGGGACGTCGCGTGGTGCGGCGCGGGGTTTCCGGCTACCCTACGGCTCCGCGCGACACGCCGCGCGGAACCAGCCTTCACTCCTGCGGACGAGCGATGGACAAGCCCAACGAGCAGTCGCGGATGGACCGGATCGTGTCGCTGGCGAAGCGGCGTGGCTTCATCTTCCAGTCGAGCGAGATCTACGGGGGCCTGAACGGCTTCTGGGACTACGGCCCCCTCGGCGTGGCGCTCAAGCGCAACCTCAAGGACGCCTGGTGGCACGACATGGTGAGCGGCCACGACGAACTGGCCGTCCCGCCCGGCGCCCCCACGGAATACGAGATGGCGGGCCTCGACTGCACGATCATCATGCACCCGCAGGTCTGGAAGTGCTCGGGCCACTTCGACCTGTTTCACGACTGGATGATCGATTGCCGCGAGTCGAAGCGCCGCTACCGCTACGACCACCTCCACGGCCGCTGGGCGGCCCACCGCGGGAAGCGGGTGTTCGTGACCACCGAGGCCTCCGGCGACGAAGCGGCCCCGGAAACGGTCGCCCGGGCGCAGAAGTTCTTCGGCCTGCGGGCCAAGCAGGTGGACGAGATCGAGTGGACGGGCGACCTCCAGTCGCTGCCCGCGGCGATCGCGGCCGGAGTGGCG
>JBJTPA010000291.1:0-8906 GCA_046074885.1 Planctomycetaceae bacterium | reverse complement strand
GGGGCACGGTCAACGGCCGGATCATGACGCTCGCCGTCGCCGTGCCCGAGCCGTCGTCCATCGCTCTCGCAGGCATCGGCACAAGTCTCGCCGGGCTGATCGGCTGGCGGCGAAGACGAACACAGAAGAACTCCATGTAACGGCGGCGATCAATGGCTCGCCCACGGCGTTACCACACCGCAAGACGAAGCCGAGTCCATTGCATCGCGTGGTTCCGAGCGCTCAACCACATCGAGCAGGCGTCCCACCTCGCGACGGCTCGATTCTGCCGGCGCACACGGGCCGCCAGCCAACACGCATTGCTCGCCGCCCCGGGCCACAGGCTCAAGAGACGAGCACAGCGCGATTTCAAACCGTGATGCAGACCCCGGGCGGGTGGCTTCCAGCGCCTCGACGCCGCGTCAGCCCCTTCGGCCGCTCACCGCAGGCCATCTACTCGGGCATACGCCGCACGACGCCGCCCCGCCACCATCTCTATCTGGAAAGCGACCCCAGTTGAGGTCATCCGATTGGGCAGATATGCGGCAGCGCTTCGAGCTACGTCGCTTCACTACACGCATGGAACCACTGTGTGGCCCGCATACCCTGCCGAGGGCATGTAAATCGAACTCCATTCTGTCAGCTTACCCGCGGGCGGGCCACGGACTCATGCCGCCGTGTTCCCACAGCCTGTTTTCGCTGTCCCTGTAAACGGTTTTATCCCTCAGCGAAGGAGTTGCTCATGCGTTGTAGCCGTGGGTCGCGTTCGGTCGTGTGGAGTGTCGTCGGGCTGGTTGCCGTCGGCACAGGTTTGTCTGGTCGCGATGCCAACGCGGGCATGATCCTGCTGGCGGGCGGCACGGGCGGCGTCACGCCGTCGATCCAGATCCTGGAGGACATCGTGGTGACGGTGAACCCAGGTGCGTCATTCAGCTTCTATGAATTTGGCTTCATGTTGCCTGGTGTGGTGCAAACACCGGTGACTTATATAGACACTGCAACGCCGTCGCCGACACCGGGGTTCGTCTACAAGACGACCCCGTCGGCCACTGCTGTTTCCGTCAATGATTGGAGTTTTTTCGAGAACTCCACCACGAACTTGCATATGTATGCGACCACTCCGGGTTCCAACGAAGCGTTTATGCAACCGGGGGGCACGCTCACGTTCAAGGCGGGCACCACGCTCTGGGCGCTTGGGAGCACGACAGCGGCATGGGTGAATCCTGGGAGCCAGTACAACCTGACCCCGTCGAACTTCTATGCGACGACCGAGGCTGGGCCGAATTTCAATGCAGCCGATGTTTCAGTTTCAGTCAGTGCCGTTCCTGAGCCGTCTACGTTTGCCATCACAGGCAGCGCCGGCGTTGTCGCCGGGCTGATCGGCTGGCGGCGGAGACGGGCCGCACAGGGCGTCACTCGTTCCCCGCGCCGACTCGGGGGAGTCCGGTGATCAATCCTCGTGCTGATTTCCCGGTCGCCAGCCTCGCTGCCATCGTGGCCGGTGGGGCTCTCTCGGCCCACGCGGAGGTCTACGACGAACGCGACCACCACGGGCTATGCGGCCCTCGCGACGGGCACCACGGCGTCGGCGACCCTCCAGGGCAACGCGGTGACGATCAGCACGGGAACCCGTGGCGGCGGGATCAGGCTCGGCACGGCCAGGCAGATCACGTTCGCCGGTGAGTCGCCGCTCACCAGCCTCAGCAATCCCGACTGGATCGCCGGCACGCGGAGCTTCTTCGACGTCACATACCACCGCACCACCACACCCGACAGCAGCGTGGCCATGGAGATCCTCTTCTCGCAGCCGCTGCCGGCGTCGTCGTATCTCGTATTCGTCGACTTCGACGCCCGCGAAGTGCTGAACATCAAGGCTTACGACCAGAGCGGCAACCTGATCGCCAGCGGGGCTCTCACCTTCTCACGGCAGTACGGCAACACCGCCGACGGAGCCCTGCTCACCTGCCCGACGTGGAACACACTCGCGGGGTACACCGGCTCGCTCGTCACCGGCACCTTCGCCACCACGCCCGAGGCCGTGTTCAGCCTGCGGACGACTGTGGGTATCAGCCGGCTCTCATAGGAATTCGACATGAATCCCACCGGCTCGGTCACGAGCAACGACGTGCAGTTCAACTTCGCAGTTCCCGTTCCCGAGCCCTCGTCGCTTGTCCTCGCGGCACTTGGCATCCTCGGAGTCTTGGTCAGCCGTCGTGGGCGGGGGATCAGCCGCGTGTCGCAACCCGCCGGGCCACGCGGGTAGCCGCCGCGGCCGGCGGGCATGCGACCGGCGGCGGCACGACGGGTCTACCCGTCGCCCGCGACGGCCGTGAGGCCGGAGTCCCGGCCGGCAGCGCGTCGCTCGATTGCCGGCCCCGACCGGGCGGTGGTACGGTACGTCGTCAGCGGGGCCGCGACGGTCCCTGGAACTTCGCTGTGCGGATGCCACGACGGAGGAGATGGGTCATGCGAGACGGACGCGCCAGAACGATCACCGGACGTGCCGCCCTGGCGATCGCCGTGGCGGCGCTCGGGGGCTGGCTCGTGACCGAGGCCACCGGCCCGGCGCGTCATGCCCGCGCCGCGGCCACCGGCGGCCGGTGCATCCTCTGCAACGCCTTCGGGGCGAGCAACCTGCCGCGGATCTGCAACACCTGCAACAACAAGCACTGACCGCGGGCCGGGCGGCGCTTGGCCGACGGTGCCGCTGACTCCCGGGGAATGACCATGGCGGCGCTGCGTGCGGTGGCGATCGGGCGGACGGGCCGCGGCGACTGGGGCCACGCGATCGACGAGGTCGTCGCCTCGACGCCGGGCGTGGAGCTCGTGGCCGTCGCCGACGAGTCGGAGGAGGGGCTCGCGAAGGCGGTCGCCCGCCACGGGCTCGATGCGGCGCGGGGGTTCCGCGACTGGCGGAAGATGCTCGCCGACACGACGCCCGACCTCGTCGCCGTCTGCATGCGGCACGTCGACTGCCACGCGGAGATGGCGATCGCGGCCGTGAAGGGCGGGGCGAAGGGCGTGTTCATGGAGAAGCCCTTCGTGCGGACGCGCGCCGAGGCCGACGCCGTGATCGCCGCGTGCCGCGAGACCGGCGCGAAGCTCGGGCTCGCCTACGTGAACCGCCATGCGCCCTCGTTCGCCGCCGTGCGCGGCCTCGTGGAGGACGGCCGGATCGGGAAGGTGCTCGAGCTGCGGGCCCGCGGCAAGGAGGACCAGCGCGGCGGCGGCGAGGACCTCGTCGTCCTCGGCTGCCACGTGCTCGACCTGATGGTGAGCCTGGGGGGCGCGCCCCGGTGGTGCCAGGCGACCGTCACCGCGGGCGGCCGGCTCATCGCGGCGGCCGACGCGGTGGACGGCCCCGACGGCATCGGTCGGATCGCCGGCGACTCGATCGCGGCGACGTTCGGACTGGCCGACGGGCCCGTCGGCTTCTTCGCGAGCGTCCGCGACGCCGGACAGAAGCAGCCGGCCTTCGGGCTCACGATCGTGGGCACGAAGGGCGCGATCCACGTCCGTCCCGACAACGTGCCGCAGGCCTGGCTCCGGGAGGCGCCGCCGTGGCGCACCGACAAGGACCATCCGTGGAGGCCGATCGGCCCGCAGGGGCTCGACGTGCCGCCGCCCGAGGGTGCGGTGGACCGCGCCGCCGAGCGGACCGCCTGGGGCCGGCTCGCAGTCGCCGACCTGCTCGACGCGATCGCCGAGGACCGCGAGCCGGAGACGGGCATGCACGCCGGCCGCACGACGGTCGAGATGGTCGCCGCGGTCTACGCGAGCGCCCTCTCGGGCGGCCGCGTGACCTGGCCGCTCGCCGCCGACCTGCCGACGCTGGGGTGAGTCGCGGGTCCGCGCATCACCCCGCGGGAAAACCGCCGCGTGCCGGGCGGTGGCCCGCCCGTCACTCCGCCAGTGAGACGCGGATGACCTCCGCGTCGTTGCGGACCACGACGCAGCGGTTCGCGTAGGCCGGCAGCGCGGGCCCGCGGGATGGGCGATCGTGTAGGTCACCGGATACTCGTGCTTCCACAGCACCTTTCCCGTGGCCTCGTCGAGGCACAGCACCCGCTCGACGCCCGTGGACGGCTTCCGCTCGAAGTTCGCCGCCTTCACGTCGGCGTCGGTGACGTAGTCGCAGGCGAACACGCGGCCGCCAGCCACGGCGGCACCCGCATAGCCCCCGGCGGGCGGCGGCCGCGAATCGCGTCAAGGTCGATGCCCCAGAGGGCGGGGCCCGAGCCCTTGACCCCGCCGCGGTGCGTGGTCGAGGGACCGAAGAAAAAGAACCACGGGCCGCCGCCGGCGTCGGCGAGGAACGTCCGGATATTATCGCGGGCCTGCGCGACCGTCGCGGCCCGCGTCTCCGCCACGCTCCGCCCCGCGGCCGCCATGGCGATCCGCGCCACCGCCGCGAACGCCGCGCCGCGAGTCATCGATCGTTCTCCCCGGCGTGCCAGACGCCGCCCGATCCGGCGGCGGCGGTATGATGCCGGCCGACGCCAGGAACCCACCGGGCCGCCGGGCGACCGTCGCCCGCCGTGCAGCATGACGCCCCCCGCCCCGACCACGCCCCGCCGGCCCGCGCCGGGCAGCCTCCTGTTCCTCGGCACCGGCACGAGCGTGGGCGTGCCGATGGTGGGTTGCGGCTGCCCGGCGTGCACGAGCGCCGATCCGCGCGACGCGCGGACGCGGACGAGCGCGGCCCTGGGCCTGCCGGGCGGCACCGTCCTCGTGGACACCACGCCCGACCTGCGGACGCAGCTCCTGCGCGAGCGCATCGGCACGATCGACGCCGTCCTCTACACCCACGACCACGTGGACCACGTCTACGGCCTCGACGACCTGCGGCCGCTCTGCTTCCTCGCCAAGCGGAAGCTGCCCCTCTACTGCGAGGAGCGGGTCGAGGCGCGGATCCGGCGGGCGTTCGACTACGCCTTCGAGGAGAAGCCGCCGGCCGGCGGCGGCGTGCCCGACGTGTTCTTCGAGCGGATCACGACCGAGCCGTTCGACCTGCTCGGCGCCCGCGTCGTGCCGCTGCGGCTGCGGCACGGCCCGTGGACGGTGCTCGGCTTCCGGGTCGGCGGCTTTGCCTACTGCACCGACACCAACGGGATCCCCGAAGAGAACTGGCCATTGCTCGCCGGCGTCGAGACGCTCGTCCTCGACGGCCTGCGGCCGCGGAAGCACCCCACCCACTTCTCGATCGACGAGGCGGTGCAGGCGGCCCGCCGCATCGGCGCCCGCCGCACGCTGCTCGTGCACATGTCGCACGACGTCGTCCACGCCGAGGTCGCGGCCCGCCTGCCGCCCGGCGTCGAGCTCGCCTACGACGGGCTCGAGGTTCCGCTCGCGTAGTGGCGCGGCACGCGCCGCAGCCGCAGGGAATTGGCGATCACCGAGAGCGAGCTGAGCGTCATCGCGGCGGCCGCGAGCATCGGGCTCGTCACGTGGCCCACGAACGGATAGAGCGCGCCGGCCGCCACGGGGATCGCGAGGACGTTGTAGAGGAAGGCGAGCAGGAGGTTCTGCCGCACCACCCGCATCGTCCGCCGCGCCAGGCCGAGGGCCCGCGGGACGGCGGCGAGCCCGCCGGAGAGCAGCGACACGTCGGCCGTCTCGAGGGCAACGTCGGCCCCCGAGCCCATGGCGATCCCGACGTCGGCGGCGGCGAGGGCGGGCGCGTCGTTGATGCCGTCGCCGACGAAGACGACCGCGCGGTCGCCGGCGACGCTCCGCGACTCGGCCACGCGGGCCGCCTTGTCGGCCGGCGCCAGCCCTCCCGCGGCGTCGTCGATGCCCACGGCGGCCGCCACGTGCCGCGCCGCCGCGGGCGAGTCGCCCGAGAGCATCCCGACCGCGATCCCGTCGCGCCTCAGCCATGCCACGACCGCGGCCGCCTCCGGCCGCGGCGGGTCGGCGATCCCGAACCAGCCCGCCGGCCGGCCGTCCACCGCGGCGCACACGAGGGTGGCGCCGGTCGCCGCCACGTCGCGGGCCGAGCCGTCGAGCGCCGTGGCCACGCCGTGATCCTCGAGGAACGCGGCGTGGCCGACGAGCACGCGGCGGCCGTCCACGGTGCCGCTCACGCCGCGGCCCACCGCGGCCTCGACGTCCCGCGGCTCGGGCACGTCGAGACCGAGGTCGCGAGCCGCCGCCGTGAACGCCGTGCCGATGCCGTGGCCGCTCGCCCGCTCGACGGCGGCGACGAGTCGCAGCAGGTCGCGGGCCGCGGGCTCGGCGAAGTCGGTCGCGGCCGGGCCGGCGCCGGCCGACGTCGCCACGATCCGGGGCCGGCCCTGCGTGATCGTGCCCGTCTTGTCGAAGAGGGCCGTGCCCGCGCCGGCCAGCCGCTCCATCGCCTCGGCCGACCGCACGAGCACGCCTTCCCGCGCCCCGCGGCCGATCGCCACGGTCATCGCCAGCGGCGTCGCCAGGCCGAGGGCGCACGGGCAGGCGATGACGAGCACGCTCACGGCCGACACCAGGCCGAGCGCCAGCCGCGGCTGCGGTCCGAACAGGGCCCATGCGGCGAACGTGAGCACGGCGATCGCGAGCACCGCGGGCACGAAGATCGCGGCGATGCGGTCGGCGAGACGCTCGACGGGGGCCCGCCGCGAGTGGGCGTCGCGGACGAGCCGGGCGATGCGGGCCACGAGGGAGTCGTGCACCGCGGCCGTGGCCTCGACGACGATCGCGGCGGGGCCGTTGATCGCGCCCCCGAGGACCGGGTCCCCGACACCTCGCGCCGCGGGCAACGGCTCGCCGGTGAGGAGGGATTCGTCGCAGGTCGTGGCGCCCTCGCGGATTGTGCCGTCCACGGGGATGCGGCCGCCGGGCAGCACGCGGACGACGTCGCCGACGCGGACCGCGGCGAGCGGGACGGTCTCGGCACCGCCGCCGGGCAGGAGCCGCTCGGCGGTGGGCGGAGCGAGGTCCATGAGCGCGCGGATGGCCGCGGTGGTGCCGCGGCGGGCCCGGCTCTCGAGCCGCTGGCCGAGCAGCACGAGCACGACGATCGTGCCGGCCGACTCGAAGAACACCTCCACGCTGCCGTCGGCCCGCCGGAACGCGTCGGGAAACATCCCGGGCGCGAGGGTGGCCACGACGCTCGCCGTCCACGCCACGAGCACCCCGAGCGCGACGAGCGAGAACATCCCGGGCCGGCCGGCGCGGATGCCTGCGAGGCCGCCGGCGAGGATGGGCCACCCGGCCCAGAACACGATCGGGGTGGCGAGGCAGAGTTGCACCCAGTTGCCGCGCGTGCCCTCGAGGCCCACGTGGTCGAACCAGGCGGCGAGGGCGTGCCCGCCGGTCCAGGCGGGCAGCAGGTGGCCGAGCATCGGACCCATCGCGATGGCGACGAGCGCGACCGCAAGCACGGCGCCCGCCCCCAGCCGCACGACCTCGCGGCGCCGTTCGGCCGCGGCTCCGGCCGGCTGGCCGATCGGCTCGAGCGGCATGCCGCACAGCGGGCACGTGCCCGGCTCCGCCGCGGTGACCTGCGGGTGCATCGGGCACGTCCAGCCGAGTTCGCCGACGTCGGCCCGCGCGCAGCACGGCTTCACGTGGCCCGCGTCGGCCCGCGGCTCCGGTCCCGGCTGGATGACCTCGATTTTCATGCGATCGTGCGACGCGTGCACCCCGTCACTCGGCGGCACCGGCCCGCGAGCGTGCCGCGAACGCGGCGAGCAGCCGCGCGGCGGCGCCGGAGTCGATCGCCCGTTCGGCCAGGTTCCGTGCCGCGGCCGGATCGGCTGCTCGGCCGGCGGCATGCAGGACGGCGGCGGCGTTGAGGACGACCACGTCGCGCCGCGGGCCGCGCTCGCCGGCGAGCACGCCGCGAATCGCCGCCGCGCTCGCCTCGGGCCCGTCAACTTCGAGGTCCGCGAGCCGATCCTCGGGAAGCGTCGCGAGGCCGAAATCCTCCGGCGTCCAGCGGCCGGGCACGGCGCCCTCCGGCGAGACGTCGATGAGGTCGCTCGGCCCGAACAGGCTCACCTCGTCGAACACCCGGGCATCCGCGCCGATGTGCCCCGTGACCACGAGCGCTCGCCGCATGCCGAGCAGTCGCGCCGCCTCGGCGACCGGCTCGCGGGCCGCGCTCCGGCCCACACCGATCACCTGCACGTTCGCCCCCGCCGGATTGCACAGCGGGCCCACGAGGTTGAACACGGTCGGCCGGCCGAGCGACCGCCGGAGCGGGCCGACGCGGGCCATGGCCGGATGGTGCGCCGGCGCGAGGCAGAAGCAGACACCGAGATCGCGGAGGCAGGCGGCGGCCGTCTGCGGCGGCGCGTCGATCCGCACCCCGAGCCGCTCGAGCACGTCGGCGGATCCCGTGCGGCTCGACACGGCCCGGTTGCCGTGCTTCGCAACCGGCTGGCCGGCCGCGGCCACGACGAGCGCCGCGGCGGTCGAGACGTTGAACGAGCCGGAGCCGTCGCCGCCGGTGCCGCAGGTGTCGGCCACGACGAGGCCGTCGGGCGCCGTGACGGGCAGCATCCGCCCGCGCAGGGCCGCCGCGACGCCCGCGATCTCCGCGGCCGATTCGCCGCCGTCGGCGAGGGCCACGAGCCAGTGGCCGAAGGCGTCGAGGTCCACGCTGCCGTCGAGCACGGCGGCGACGAGCCGCTCGACGTCGGCCGCGGGGCGGCGGCGGCCGGCGCGGAGATCGTGCGTCCAGGCCGCCACGTCTCCCGCCGCAAGCCGTGAGCCGCCGGAGGTGTCGTCACCGACTGCCACGATTCATCCACCCTCGTTCAGGGGTTCGCTGCCGCCGGTCGGCCGTTTCGGCTACTATTTCGACGTCGCCGGGCCGCGTCTCCAGAGACTATACGACGCAGGGCCGGCCCGGAGCAGCGATTCGCGTGTCCCCTTCCGCCGCGCCCCGCAAGCTGATCATCGACGTCGATCCGGGCATCGACGAC
>JBJTPA010000290.1:0-6726 GCA_046074885.1 Planctomycetaceae bacterium | reverse complement strand
TCGAGCAGGCTGCCGGCGCGGCCCCCGAGGACACCTCCGACGCGCCGGTGGTGAAGCTCGTCAACCTGATCATCACCGAGGCGGTGCAGCTGCGGGCCAGCGACATCCACATCGAGCCCTTCGAGGACCGCGTGCGGATCCGCTACCGGATCGACGGCCGGCTCGTGGAGCGCGACAACCCGCCCCGCCGGCTCTTGGGCGCGATCCTCTCCCGCATCAAGATCCTCTCCAAGCTCGACATCGCGGAGCGGCGCCGCCCGCAGGACGGTCGCATCAAGCTCACGGCCGACGGCAAGGACTACGACCTCCGCGTGAGCATCCTGCCGACGAACCACGGCCAGTCGGTCGTGATGCGGATCCGGTGCTCGAAGGGCTCGATATGGATGTCGCTGGCCCTGAGCTGCACCGCCTCCGTGATGATCAGGTTCACGAGCTTCACGACCGGGGCATCGGAGGTGTCCTCCGCGGCCTGAGCGGCCGCCTGCTCAACGGCCGTCTCCGTGAAGTCGATGGCGGTGTCGGTGAACTCCTGGAGCATCGAGTCGGCGCTCTCGCCGTCGGAGAGCCCGTAGTGGCGGTTGATCGCCTCCACGATCTGCTCGCGGGGAGCGAGCACCGTCTCGATCTCGCGGTTGAGGATGAAGCGGAGCTTCTCCTGCGTGTCGATGTCGGTCGCGTCGCAGGCGGCCACGGTGAGCACGCCGCCGTTCTCGGCCACCGGGAAGATCGTGTTCTCGCGGGCCACGCTCTCCGGCAGGAGCCCCACCACCTCCTCCGGCACCGTCTCGCCGACGAGGTTCACGAACTTGAGGCGATGGGCCTTCGCGAGGGCCTTCATGACGGTCTCGCCCGACGCGTAGCCGAGCCGCACGAGCTCGTCGTGCACCTTGCGGCCCGCGGCGCCGGCGAGCTGGGCCGCCTCCGCGAGCTGCTCGGCCGAGACGACGCCGTCGGAGACGAGGATCTGGGAGAACGCGTCGGGCATTGAGGATCGGCCGGGGAAGACGTCAGCCGGGAGTGTCGAGGTACGTGTCGGAGTGCTCGTAGCCGGGGGCGCAGGTGCAGAGGAAGACGAGGTCGGAGGGGCCGGTGTTGCGGATGGTGTGCCGGAGCCCGGGCGGGATCGCGATCGCGTCGCCCGGGCCCACGCGACGGGTCTCCGCGCCGAGGGTCATCTCCGCGGCGCCCTCCAGGACGTAGTAGATCTCCTCGGTGACGGCGTGGTGGTGGGGCGTGGTGGCGGCCCCGGGGGCGAGGCGGGCCTCGGCCAGGCTCTGGTTGCGGATCGCGGAATTGCGGTGGGCGAGCAGCTCACGGATCGTGGAGCCGTCGACCGTCGTGAACGGCGGCGCGGACTCCCGGTTGACGACGTCCATGGTGGGTTTCGGCGGGCGATCCGGCGTGATGCCGGTCAGGATAGCAGACCGCCGCGGAGGTACAGCACGGCCGGCGGGATCGCCCGGCTCCGCCAGGAGTCCGGGTCGGGCAGCGTCCGCGGGTCGAGGGACGCGTCCGCCTCGACGACGAACGTGCTCCCGGCCGGCGCCGCCCGCACGAACGCCTCCACGAGCGCCGCCATGTCCGGGCCGCGGTCGCGGAACAGCGCCCACGGCGGCGAGACGAACACGAGCCACGGGGCGGCGGCCGGCAGGTCGGACGCCCGCCGCGCCCACGCGAACGCGTCGCCGGGCCGCACGTCCACGCGGTCGGCCACGCCGAGCGCCCGCGCGGTTCGCTCGAGCGCCGCGGCCGTGGGGAAGTGGCGCTCCACGAGCACGGCCCGCGCGGCCCCGCGGCTGACCGCCTCGAACCCCAGGGCTCCGGAGCCGGCGAAGAGGTCGATCGCCAGCGTCCCCCGCACCGCCGGCCCGAGCAGGTCGAAGAGCGTCTCGCGGACGCGGTCCTTCATGGGCCTCGTCCGCTCGTGGGGGGCGAACTCGAGCCGGCGGCCCCGCAGGTCGCCGCCGATGATCCGCGGCGCGGAGGCGGCGTCGGGGCTGGTGGATCGCGGGGGACGGGGCACGGACGGCTCCGGTTCGGACGTCGGGGGGCGGGCCGGATACTCTATAGCCGTTCCCGAGCGATGCACCCCGCGCCCCCCGGAGCCCTCGTCGCATGGCCGCACGCGGCATCCCCACGTTCCTGGCGACCCTCGCGGTCGCCGTCGCGGTCTCGGCGCGTGCCGAGGCCGACCCGGCGCCGGCCGCCGACCCGGCCGCCGTGCGGGCCGAGTTCGAGGCCGCGGCCGCCGAGATGAAAAGCATCGTCGCCGAGGCCGCCGTGCTCGAGGCGAAGTGGCAGCAACCCGGCGCCGACCGGCCGGGGATCGAGCAGAAGTTCGCCGCGCTCGAGCCCCGCGGCCGCGCCGCCGGCCGGAGGCTCGAGGCCGCCGCGGTCGCCCTCCTGCGGGTCGATCCGAAGCACGACCAGGCGCGGAAGATCTGCGCCGCGCAGGTGGCCGCTGACCTGCGGAGCGACGAGCCGGCCGGCGCGCTCGCCGGCGTGGACATCCTCGAACGGGCCGGCGCCGCCGACGGGAACGTGTTCGGGATGGCCGCGACCGCCGCGACCATCCTCTCCCGGCTTGACGAGGCGGAGGCGTGGCTCGCGAAGGCGAAGGCCGCCGGCGCGCCGGCGGACCAGGTCGCCGAACTCGGCAGGGGCATCGCGGGGTCGCGCGACAAGGTCGATGCCGAGATGAAGCGCCGCGCCGCCGAGGCCGCCGCCGACGACCTGCCGCGAGTGAAGCTCGCGACGAGCGCCGGCGATCTCGTCGTCGAACTCTTCGAGGACGACGCCCCGAACACCGTGGCCAACTTCGTGAGCCTCGTCGAGAAGGGCTTCTACGACGGCACGCCGTTCCACCGCGTGATCGGCGGCTTCATGGCCCAGGGGGGCGACCCCACGGGAACCGGCGGCGGCGGTCCGGGCTACGCCATCGCCTGCGAGTGCGACGCGCCGAACGCCAGGAAGCACTTCTTCGGCACGCTCTCGATGGCCCACGCCGGCAAGGACACGGGCGGATCGCAGTTCTTCCTGACGTTCGCCCCGACCGAGCACCTCGACGGCAAGCACACCGTCTTCGGCCGCGTGGTCGAGGGCTTCGACGTGCTGCCCCGGATCACGCGGACGCAGGACCCGCAGGGCAGGCCGGTCGCCGGCGTCGAGCCGGATAGAATCGTGAAGGCCACGGTGCTGAGGAAGCGTCCGCACCCCTACGATCCGAAGACGCTGCCCGACCCGCGGAAGTGAGCGGCAACCCGAGGAGACCCCGGATCATGCGACCCTCGCCCCGGTGCCCGTCGCGAGCCATCATCGCCGCAGCGCTCGCGGCCTGCGGCCTCCTCGGCCTTCCCGCCGCCCGGGCCGCCGACGCCCCGCCCACCGCACCCCGGACAGGAGCCAGCAGCATGCCCAACGGAGATGCCGCGACGAACCCCGCCGTGGCCGGCCGCGTGCCGGACGCGGAGTTGCCGAAGACCGAGGCCGAGTGGCGGAAGCGGCTCACGCCGGAGCAGTTCGAGGTGGCGCGGAAGAAGGGCACCGAGCGGGCCTTCACCGGCAAGTACACCGACACCGAGGCGCCGGGCACCTACCGCTGCATCTGCTGCGGCGAGCCGCTCTTCAAGTCGGGCGAAAAGTTCCACTCCGGCTGCGGCTGGCCGGCGTTCTCTGCCCCGATCGACGGCGTGAAGGGCACGACGATCGCCGAGCACGAGGACCGCTCGCACTTCATGCTCCGCACCGAGGTCACCTGCCGCCGCTGCGGCGCCCACCTCGGCCACGTCTTCGACGACGGCCCGCCGCCGACCGGTCTCCGCTACTGCATCAACTCCGCGTCGATCACGTTCGACGCGGAGAAGCCGGACAAAAAGTAGCCACCGTGGAGTGGAGAGGACCAAGACTTTGGCCTCGCGCGATGATACGGAGTCCCCTCGCTGGCGCTCGGGGCTTCCTCACGGGAAGCGTCGCCGATTGTCAGTAAGCCCGGAGCGCAAGCGACGGGACAGCCTTCACGCCCGTGTCGGCACGAGGCCGAGCCGTGCCGTGCAGCAGCCGCTCACCCGGCCCGCACGAGCTCGTCGAGCAGGCGGGTGATCGCGTCGGGCTGCGCCGGCAGCGTGACGAGCCTCCGCCGGCCGTCGGTCTTCGCCCGTGCCGCGACGTCGGCCTGGCGAGACGCCGCGAGCAGGATCACCGGCAGGTCCGTGAGAAACGGGTCGGCCGAGACCGCGTTGAAGGCCTCGACGGCCGCCGCGCCGAGCGACTGGGCCGAGATCACGAGGCAGTCGGCCGGCGGCGGCTGGGTGCCGAACCGCGACAGCGCCCGCTGGGGGTTCTCCGTCACGAGCACGCGGAATCCGAGCTTCGCGAAGAACTCCCGCAGCGTCCGCTGCGCGTCGCCCGACGACTCCACGAGCATGATGGTCCCCCGGCCGGCCGGCCGGGAGCCGCCCGCCGCGGGCCCCGCAGCCGCGGCGGGGGAACCGGCCGCCGCCGCGCCCGACTGCACCCGGGCGGCCACCTGCTCCACCGCACGGCGGGCGTCGGCCGCCGTCTGGAACCGCTGCAGCGGGTCGAGGTGCATCATCCGGGCCACGAGGTCGACGACATCCCGCGGAAGGTCCGGCACCACCGTGGCGAGCGGCTCGACCCTCCGGAAGCGCTGCGGGTCGGACCGCACGGCGCGGTCCCGCGACTCGGCGAGCGCCGGCCGGCCTGCCAGCACCAGGTAGGCCAGCGTGCCCATGAAGTAGACGTCGCCCCGGACGTCGTCGTCGCGCACCCCGGTGAGCTTCTCGAGCGCCGCGTAGTCCACCGTCCGCGGCTGCTCCACGCGTCCCAGCGCCCGGTCGCCGCCGTCGTCCACGCGGGCGAGGCCGAAGTCCACGAGCTTGGCCACGCCCGTGGACGACACGAGCACGTTCGTGGCCTTGAGGTCGCGGTGGGTGACGCCGCGGCGGTGCGCGTACTCGAGGCCGGCAAGCATCTGCTGCACGAGGTCGAGCGCCCGCGGCGTCTCGATCGCCCCGCGGATCTTCACCACCTCGCGGAGCGTGCCCCCCTCCAGGAACTCCATCACGAGGTAGGCCGCGCCGTGCTCCACGCCGACGTCCTCGATCGCCACGATGTTGGGGTGCCGCAGGAGCCGCCCCATCTCCCCCTCGTGCTGGAAGGAGGCCCGCTTGGCGGTGTCGGCCGCGAACCGCTTGCGAAGCACCTTGACGGCGAGCATCGCGCCGGTGTCGCGGTGGATGCCGCGGTACACGCGGGCGAACGAGCCCGACCCGATCTGGTAGAGCAGCTTCGCGGTGCCGAAGAAGTAGCCCTGCGTCTCCCCATTGAGGAGCCGCTCGAGCTGGAAGCCGGTGACCAGCTCGCGGCGGACGAGCGCCTGGCCGAAGGCGGCGGCGTCGAGGGCGTGGGCGTCGCACTCCCGCTGCGCCTGCTGGAGGTCCGCCGCGGGCACGAGGTCGAGGGTCGCGAGCAGATGCGCGAGGTTGTCGGCCGTCGTCGGCTTCATGGCTGCCCACCGCGGAGGCCGGCCGCCCCCGGCCGCTCACGAAATCCTTATATCTCCCGCGGGGCGGGCGAGTGCAACCCCCGGCCTGCGCAGCCAGCCCGGCCGCGGCAGCCTGCCGGCGCGACCCCGACTGGTCTGGAGCCGCCCGGCCGGGGGAGGTAGAAGCCCGGGTCCGTCTCCCCGCCCGGCCTGCCATGCCGCTCCGGATTCCCCCAGCCGCGCCGGCGCTCGCCGCGTGCGCCGTGCTCGTCGCGGCGGCGTGCGGCCCGCCGCGTGCCCGGGCCGACGACGACGGCCACGAGACCGCGGCCACGTCGTGGACGCTCGCCGAATCCGACGCCGCCCCGCGGATCACGTCCCACGAACGGTCGGGCGAGTCGCCCCACCGGGGGCAGGCCTGCGAGCGGATCCGGCTCACGGCATCCGCGGGCTCGGTGCTCCGCGTGCAGACGCCCGTCGGTCCGGCCGCGGTGATCGACGAGCTGCGCTGCTCGGCATGGGTGCGGTCGAGCCGCCCCGACGTGCGGATCGGGCTGCGGGTGCTGCTGCCGGGCTACCGGTCGCGGAAGACCGGCCGCGCGGTCGAGACGCTCGTTCCCGGCGCCGTGTCGCGGGGCGTCGATCGCTGGGAGCCGCTCGAGGTGGCCGGCCTGCCACAGTCGCTCGCCCGCCAGCTGCCGGCGCTGCGGCTCGAGCACGGGCCGGACGGCGACCTCGCCGGCGCGGTCGTGACCCACGTCGTCCTCGACCTCTACGCGGGACCCGGCGCCTACGACGTCGCGATCGACGACCTCGCGGTCCGCGGCGGCGTGCCCCCCGCGCGGACGGCCGTCGATGACCCGCGCGTCCGCCCCGCGGCGGCGGTCGAGGCATCCGCGCCGCCCCCGGATCCGCCCGCGGGGCTCGCCCGCGGCGTGCTCGAGGTGGGGGGGCTGCCGTTCTTCCCGCGGGCGCTCGAGCACAACGGCGAGCCGCTCGCCGCGATCGCGGCCCTGGGCTTCAACTGCGTGCACCTGGCCGAACCGGCCAGCCGCGCCGTGCTGGAGGAGGCCCGCACGACCGGGCTGTGGGTGATCTGCCCGCCGCCTGAGATCCCCGACGTGGACCTCCGCGACCCCGAATCCGTGCCGGTGCTGCGGAACTGGAGCCGCGTGCTCGCCTGGGACCTCGGACGCGGGCTGGTCGCGGCGGACGCGGTGGCG
>JBJTPA010000289.1:0-27456 GCA_046074885.1 Planctomycetaceae bacterium | reverse complement strand
CCAGCGCCATCGAGATCAACCGCCCCGTCAACCTCAACAAGTGCCTCCGGGCGCTCGAGACCTGCGACGGCGTCGTCCGTCAGGTGAGCGAACAGGAGATCCTCGACGCCAAGGCGCAGGTCGGCGCAGGCGGCTTCGGCTGCGAGCCCGCCAGCGCCGCCAGCGTGGCCGGCGCGCGGCAGCTCGTGGCGGAGGGCGTGATCGGCAGGGACGAACGGGTGGTCTGCATCCTCACCGGCCACCAACTCAAGGATCCCACCGCGACCGTGGCCTACCACACGACCGACCAGAAGCTCTTCGACGAGGTGCTGGGCAGCCGGGGCGTGAGCCGGGCGAACTATGCCAACCGTGCCGTGAGCGTCGGCAATAGCGTGGAGGAGATCGTGCAGGCGATCGACCTATATGGCTGATTCGGCGTCACCCCTCCGTCTCGTCGTCCACGGCGCCGCAGGCCGCATGGGCCAGCGCGTGGTGGCCTGCGCCGCCGGCGACTGGAGGCTCGTGGCCGCGATCGAGCGGCCGGGGCATCCGCGGGCCGGCGCCGATGCCGGCGTGCTGGCCGGAATCCCCGCGGCCGGCGTGGCCGTCGCCGACTCGTGGACCTGCCCCGCCGACGCGGTGATCGACTTCTCGCTGCCCGAGGCGGTGGCGGGGATCGTGGCGGCCTGCGTGGCGAAGCGGGTGCCGCTCGTGGTGGCCACGACTGGCCTCGGCGACCACGAGCACGCGGCGATCCGCGACGCGGCGCGGACGATCCCGGTCCTCCAGTCGCCGAGCATGAGCCTGGCGGTGAACATCTCGATGGATCTCGTCGGCCGCGCGGCGGCGCTGCTCACCCGGGTCGGCGACCGCACCGACGTCGAGATCCTCGAGACGCACCACCGCCACAAGGAGGATTCGCCGAGCGGCACGGCGCTCAAGTTCGGTGCCATCGTTCGCGAGGCGATGGGGCAGGCCCGCGAGGTCCACGGCCGCTCGGGCCGGCCCGGTGCCCGCCCGGCCGACGAGATCGGCTACCACGCCGTCCGCGCCGGTGACAATCCTGGCGAGCACACGATCCTGTTCGGCATGGACGGCGAGTCGTTCTCCGTGAACGTGCGCGCCACGAGCCGCGACTGCTACGCGCGGGGTGCCCTGGCCGCGGCCCGGTTCCTCGTCGGCAAGCCGGCCGGCCTCTACTCGATGCGAGACGTGCTCGGGATCGCCTGACCGGTCGCGCCCGGGGTCCCCGTGGGCCGGTTGCCTCGCAACCGGATCCCAGTCGCGAGGCGACTGGGCCACCATCATCGTGACACGCCCTGCGCCCGGCGGAGCACCCACCAGCCGGCGAGGATCTGCACGAGCAGCGCGGCGAGGGCCGCGCGCGGGCTGCCGGCGAGTGCGTAGATCGCGCCGAAGGCGAGGCTCGCGAGGCAACCGGCGAGCTTCGTGCCCACATGCACGAGGCCGAAGGTGGCCCCCGAGCGGCCCGGCGGCGCCGAGTCGGCCACCGTCGCCCGGATCACGCTCTGCGCGCCGCCGAGCACGAGGGCCAGCAGGACGGCCAGCGCGTGGAGTTGCGGCACGGACCGCACGAACCAGGCGAGCACGAGCACCGAGACCCAGCCGGCCAGGCAGAGCCCGATCGCGGCGTGGCGACCTGCCCGGGACGAGAGCCAGCCGACCGCGAGCGCCCCGGGCAGGGCCACGAACTGCACGAGCAGGACGAGCCGCACGAGCGCGGGCCCGTCGAGATGAAACTCCGCGAGCGCCACGTTCGAGAACTGCGCGATCGCCGTCTGGACCGCGCCGAGCACGAGGGCCGCCCCGGCCAGCGTGGCGGCCACGCCGCGGCCTGCGGAGCCCCCCGCGAGGCCGCGGGCGAAGTCGAGCAGTTCCCGGGCCGACGTGCCGGCGTGATGCTCCCCTGCCCCGTCGCCGAACCGCGCGCACGCCGCGGGCAGCGAGAAGGCGAGCCACCATGCGCCCGTGAACAGGAAGGCCGCCCGCAGGCCGCCGGCCACCGTGAGGCCGAGGGCGTCGTGGGACTGCACGATCGCGGTGGCCGCGACGAGCGCGAACGCGCCGCCGAGGTAGCCCGCCGCGAAGCCGGCCGCCGAGAGCCGGTCGGCCCGTGGGCCCTCCGCGATCCGCGCGAGCAGGCTCCCGGTGAAGATCGCGGCCATGTCGAAGGCGACGACGGCCGTGACGATGCACGCGGCCACGGCCAGCCGCGCGGACTCGGGCAGCGCGGCGAGCGTGGCGAGCGCGGCCGAGCCGGCGACCACGCTCGCCACGAGCGCCCGGCGATGGCCGTGGAGCCGGTCGGCGCGGGCCGCGAGCCACGGTGCGACCAGCGCCGAGACCAGCATCGCCGCCGCGAGCATCCAGGCCCAGACGACGCCGGCCTCCACGCCCCAGGCGCGGTCGGCGAACACGAAGCGGTCGGCATAGGCGACGAGCAGCGTGATCTGGACGGTCGAGAACGCGCTCGCGGCCCAGTCGAGCAGCGTCCACGCCACCGCGGTGCCGGGCCGGGGCGGGCCGATGCGACCGCCCGGCCCCGTGGCATCGCCGTTCGCGTCGGACGGCCGCGTCACTCGCCGATGTCCTCGTTCCAGAGGTCGGGGTGGCGGGCCATGAACTCCCGCATGAGGGCGATGCACCGCTCGTCCTGGACGACCGAGAGCGCCACGCCCCGCGATCGCAGGCGCTCCTCGTCCCCCATGAACGACCGGTTCTCGCCGATCACGACCCGCGGGATGCCGTAGAGCAGGATCGCGCCCGAGCACATCGGGCAGGGCGAGAGCGTCGTGTAGATGGTGCACTCGCGGTAGAACCGCGCCGGCTTCCGGCCCGCGTTCTCGAGCGCGTCCATCTCGCCGTGGAGCACGGTGCTGCCCCGCTGCACGCGGCGGTTGTGGCCGCGGCCCACGATCCGCCCGTCGTGCACGAGCACCGAGCCGATCGGGATTCCTCCCTCGGCCATCCCCTGCTCCGCCTCGTCGATCGCCGCCTGCAGGAACGGGTCCATGGGGTGCCTCCTTCGCGGCCGCATCCTACTCCCGATGGGCCATGGCCGCGACAACTGCCCGCCCGCGAGGCAGCGGCCTGTTCAGAACGTGCTCACGAGGTCGAGCACGAGGAGCTGCTGGCTGGAGCGCCGGCCGGCGTCGAAGGGCAGCCCGCCGGCCGTGCCGCGGGTGCCCGAGTACCAGTCGGCCACGAACGCCGCGCGGAGATACATGGCGTCGGTCCAGTGCCACCGCGGCCCGATCGCCAGCCGCACGAAGCTGCCGTCGAAGCCGGCGCCCGGCGGCGTCCAGCCCCGCGCGTTCGGGCTGGCCGGCGATGGCAAGATCTGGCCCACGGCGAAGCCCCCCTGGTCGCGGAACCACTCCACGTTGATCCCCCACTGGAGTTTCTGCTTCAGGTTCCAGTAGGTGTACGTGTTGACGCCGTACCACTGGGCGAGGCCGCCGCCCGGGAGGGCCTGCTCCTGCGTGCCGAAGTCACTCTGCAGGACGGTCAGCGCGTCGTCGGACCATGTGCGCGTGTAGACGAGCGTCTGCAGGTAGCGGGGCGTGTAGCCGAGGCCGTTCCTCGCGTAGCGGTTCACGCCGGATTCGTTGACCTCGTTCGAATACACCGCGACCCAGGCGAGCGAGTGCGCCTCGTCGATCGTCCAGACCACCTCGGCGAGGAGCCCGGCGCCGGGATTGCCCGTGTTGTCGGAGTTGTTCCAGCCGCGGGTCACGCCCGCGCCCACGGTGAGCGAGTCGCCCACGGCCCGCCGCGCCCACACGCCCGTGTGGGTGAACGGCTCGCCGTACTGGAACGTGTAGGGCACGAAGGCGAAAAAGTTGTTCGGCGAACCCACGGCGTAGAAGCCGACGGGCGAGATGAACCGGCCGCAGCGGACCGTCCAGTCGTCGAGCGACGCCTCGCCGTAGCAGTTCGGGACCGCGATGCCGTAGAAGGCGCCGTTGGTGCCCCAGTTCGTCTCGAATCCGGCCGACGTGTCCCAGCGGTAGTTCGTGCCGTAGAAAGCATCCACGCGGTAGCCGAGGTCGAGGCGGCCCTCGTCACCGTCCGTCTTCCGGCCGCTGCCCACCCAGAGTTCGTTGAGCTCCCAGTCGTTCGACCGGTCGGGCCAGGTGAGCGGGCCGTTGAAACGGTCGGCGGGGGAAGCGGGATTGAGGGCCACGCTCTGGTCGAGCCAGCCGTTGAACGTGATCTCGTCGGCGTCGGGCACCGGCGGGTGGGCCGCCGGTGCGGCCGTCGCCGCCACCAGCAGGGCCACGAGTGCCACGGGCCGCGCGGGAACGGCGCGGCGGAGGAGGCTCATGGCCGCGATGCGCAAGGGTGTCAGAAGAAGGCGGCCACGCGGCCCCACCAGGTGCCGTAACTGCTCGCCATCTGGCTGTGGCCATTGATGTCTGGGACGCCGACCACGACCGGCCTGTTCGTCCAGTCGGCCATGTAGTCGAGGCTCACGCGGACGTAGCGGTTGGCCCACCAGTTGACGCCCCCCATGACCTGGTCGAGCCGCGTGGCGTTCAGTCCGGGCGTGGCGAAGCCAGGCGTGAGCGACGACTGGCCCAGCTGCATCTGCGACACCTGGAACGCCAGTTCCCACGCCCCGAGCCTCTTGTTGAGCGGGTCGATCGTGGTGTAGCCGAGCAGGCCGTCGCTCTTGTAGCGCTCGCCCGTGAGGAAGTACGAGGTGTTGACGTAGTAGGCGTCGATGGTCTCGGCGATGTTCGTTCCACCGCTGGTCAGGGCCCGGTCCCAGTGGACGTATTCCGCCAGGACGCTGAACCGGCCGAACCAGAACACCTGCGGGGCGACCTTCATCCGGTTGCCGTTGGACCAGACGGTGTCCTGGTAGCGGAAGAACTGGATGCCGGTCGAGTTGACGAAGTTCTGGTTGAGCGTGGGCTCGCCGTTGCCGAACGGGAAGTTGTACTGGGTTCCCGAAGCCAAATTGTAGCGCTGGACGCCGTTCTGGACGTTGATCCCGCAGCCGAGGCCCTCGAAGGTCGGGTCGCCGTACGGCTTGAACGGCGTCCACGCGAGGCTGGCGATGCAGTCGACGTAGCGGTCGATGTCGAAGTAGGCGCCGTCGGCCCCGTTGAAGGCTCCCACCTGGTACTGCACGGCGTTGTCGAACGGGCGGCCCCACAGCATGGCGCCCGTCTGACGCTTGCCGGCCAGCTGGAAGAGCGGCGAGTTCGTGATCACCGTCTCCCAGGCCGGCGAGAAGGCGTAGTACTCGTAGAGGAACGGCGTCAGGAAGTGGCCGACGCGGACGTTCAGCGCGTCGGAGAACTTGTAGCCGACGAACATGTCGAGGACGTTGAAGCTCCCCAGCGACTGCTGGAGGCTCATCTGGTATTCCCAGTTCTTGAGCAGGTTGCCGTAGAAGTAGAGACGGTAGAAGGGGATGTTGAAGCCCTTCTCGATCGTGGCGGCGTCCTGGAGGTTGTAGAACGTCCCGTCCGCCGTCATCTGGTTCTGGACGTTGAACGAGAAGTTGCCGTCGCGGGTCTTGAGCGACATGTAGCCGCCGCCGAAGTTGTAGTTGTAGGAGCCGAGCAGCGAGTTGCGCGGCAGCACCGGGGGCACGCCGGCGACCATCTCGCGCGGCATCTCGACCTCGGCCACGGCGGCATCCTCGGCGTCGCCCGTCGACGCCGCCCCCTCGAGCCGCCCGACCTTGGCCTGGAGATCCTCGACCTGCCGCCGCAGCGCCGCCGTTTCGCCCACCTCGCGGCGCAGTTCCTCCAGCTGCCGGACGCAGGCGTCCATGTCGGAGGGCGCCGCCGGCGGCAGGATCGGCTCGTCGCCGCGGGCGCCGGCTGGGCCGATCGCGGCCAGTGCCGCAAGCAGGACGAGGGTCACGCCCGCCGTCCGCGAAATTCCGCCAGGATTTCGCATCGCTGGGTCTCCGATTTCGCCGGCCGCGCAGGGGCGCGACGTCACGATCCCTACGGTCGGCGGGGCCGGGCCGGAACGATCAGGACAACGGGCACAGGCCGGACCACCGGCCGGGCTTCGCCAGATTCCCCGGGGCGCGCAGTCCGCGAATCTTTCCGCAGCCAGCGGGGCCCCGCTGGCTGGCGTCGGACGTCTCGGACTGCCGATGTTCTCACCGGAACGGTCATGCCGATCGACGGCGTCAGTCCGCGGAGGAGGGTTCGATGGGCAGCAAGAAAAAGACGGCCGCCCAGCGTGCGCTGGGGCTCGCGGCGCCCGTGATGCCGGCGCCGGTGGCGAAGCTCGTGAGCACGCGGTGGGGCTCGCGGCTGTTCATCCTCCTGCTGCCGTTCCTCTTCGCCACCGGGGTCCTCACGATCAGCTGGAACAACGGGATCCCGACGGTGAACTTCGACCGGGCGCGGGCATGGCTGGTCGGGCAGCAGGTGGGCCGGCGCGTGGAGCAGGAGGCGGTGCGGGTCGCGCAGGACGTGCGCGAGCAACAGGCCGCTGCCGGGACGCAGCAGGGGTGGGGGCAGCCGCAGCCCGCGTCGTGGCAGGGCCAACCCGCGACTCAGCAGTCCTATCAGCAGCAGTCCTATCAGCAGCCCGCCTACCAGCAGCCTGCCTACCAGCCACAGCCGGCGGCGCAGGCCTGGGGGCCGTCGGCCTACCGCTGAAGCGGCTGGTGCGGCGGCGGCCACGCCGGTCAGCGCCAGGCGAACTCGCGCGGGATGTCGTGGCCGGTCACCTCGCGGCGGACGAGGCCCCAGAACCGGCGGATGATCTCCCGCACGGGCTGCGTTTCCAGGCCCAGCACCTTGAACACGAGCCCCGCCTGGTTCGGCAGCCGGCTGGCGGATGCGGCCCACTCGCCGTCGCGGCTCACCTCGGCCGGCAGCTGCTCGACGATCCGCTCGACGTGCGCCGGCGGCGCGAGCAAGAGCACGTTGCCGAACACGTCGAACTCCCCCATGACGCCCGCCTGCCGGACACCGTGCCGCGCGGGCTCGACGACGAACTTCTCGGTGAAGAGCTCCCCGCCGTCGGGCCGCTCCGCCCGCACCGTCGATGAGAAGACGTCGTAGGCGTACAGTTCGCCGTGGCCATGATGCTTGCGGCCGGCCATGAGGATCTCGGCGTAGAGGAGCGTGGCCGTGGGGTGGATCGCGATCCGTGTCTTCGTGATGAACCGCATGTGGCGGTGCGGGATCAGCGGGTCGGGCAGGAACTCCAGGTAGGCGTTCTCGGCGAGCGCGATCTCCTGCCACTGGCCCGCGTAGTTGGCGTCCATCTCGTGGACCTTCGTAGCCGCCTGCGTGGTCACGTGGGCCCGGGCGTCGGGGCCGAGCGAGATCTCGAGCACGTTGCGGTCGCCCTGGAGGATGCCGCCCGCGTTCGAGATCATGAACACGCAGGGCAGGTCGGGCATCGCCTCGTCCCAGTAGAGCGCCTGCTGCACGATCGTGGGCGCCCGCCGCTCGAGGTCGGCGAGCACGGTTCGGTCGTCCAGCCGCTCGAACCCCATCCTGATGTAGCCGTTCTTGCCCGGCGACCCGGTGGGCAGTTGCCGCGGCTGGTCCTGGTAGGCCGCCAGTTCCCGCGGCGCGGGGCCCGCGAAGGGATCGACGCCGGGCCCGATCATGGCGCGGGTTTTCCTGTGGCGACGGCGGCCGGCTTTGCGGCGGGCGCCGGCTTCAGGTCGAGGTCGAAGAGGATGCTCTCGCGGATCATCGTCGCCAGTTCGCGGATCCCCTCGCCCGTCTTGCAGTTGGTGAACAGGAAGGGCTTGGCGCCGCGCATGAGCCGCGAGTCGTGGTCCATCACCGCCAGGCTCGCGCCCACGTAGGGGGCGAGGTCGGTCTTGTTGATGACGAGGATGTCCGACTGCGTGATGCCCGGGCCGTTCTTCCGCGGGATCTTGTCGCCGGCCGCCACGTCGATCACGTAGATGAAGAAGTCGACGAGCGCGGGGGAGAACGTGAGCGTGAGGTTGTCGCCGCCGCTCTCGATGAGCACGAGGTCGGTGTCGGGGAACCTGGCCTCCATGTCCTCGACGGCCGCGAGGTTCATGCTCGGGTCCTCGCGGACGGCCGTGTGGGGGCAGGCGCCGGTCTCGACGCCGATGATTCGCTCCTCGAGGAGGATGCCCTTGAGCGTGCGGCGGACGTGCTTGGCGTCCTCGGTGGTGACCACGTCGTTGGTGATCACGAGGATCCGCACGCCCATGTCCATGAGGATCGGGGTGATGGCCTCGATGATCGCCGTCTTGCCCGACCCGACCGGGCCGCCGACGCCGATGCGACAGATTTTCTTCATGGGGAACTCCAAGGAGCGATGAACGGCCCAGCATTCTATCGCCGGCCGGGAGGGCGGGCGTTGGCAGGCGCGGCGAACCTCGGCTTCGCCCCGCGTGCCCAAGCGAAGCGAGGCCACGGAGGGCTCGCGCCGCGTGAAACTAGCTCATGAACATGCGGACGTGGGACCTGACGTGGACGCCGGCGAGGATCTCGGCGACCGGGGCGAAGGTCGCCATGTCGTCGAGGTCCGCGGCGGCGCTCTCCTCGAAGTCGGCGGCCGACGACGAGTTGGCGTCGAACAGGACGGTCTGCGCGTCGCGGTGGTCGATCCGCATGAGGCGGACGGCGGCCCCCACGAGCATCGACGCCACGCCGTATTGGTGGGCCGCGAAGGCGTCGCGCTCCGTCAGCCCCTGGCCGGCGAAGACGAGGGCCTGGCCGACCGGGTAGGTGCCGGGCGATGCGCCCGACTTGATGGCCGCCAGCCAGCCCGCGACGACCGGGCCGGGCGTCACGTGCTCGGCGAGCTCCGCGAGCTTGCGGCCCATGCGGGTGGTCATCGTGCGCACTTCCTCGTTCAGCTTGCGGAGGAGCACCGCGCGGTCGATCGCCACCACCCTGCCGAGGTCGCCGGCGGCCCCGGCCCGGTGCGCGTGGATCACCGCGATCGCGTCGCCGGTCGCGGCCTGCCGCACGGCGGTGCGCACGAACTCGCGGAGCGTGTCCACGTCGCGGACGACGCCCTGCTGCACGGCCGACTCGAGACCGCCGGAGAACGTGAAGGCCCCGACCGGCAGGACCGAGTCCCCGAACTGCATCACCCGCATCAGCTCGAGGACGGCCGCGGCGCCGTCACCCGTGGGCGTGCGGGCGGTCGTGGCCGTGCGCGTGGCCGCGGCTGTGATGGTCGTGGTCATGACTGTGGACGGTGCCGTCGGCGTGGGTGTGCAGATGGGTGTGGGGGGTGGCGTCGGCGCCGCCGAAGAGCCGCCGGGCCTCGTGCGGCAGCAGGTACGGGATCACCTCAGTGCCGGCCTTGAACTCGTGGGTGATGCCCGCGAACGCGTGCGTCCGCATCACCGAGTCCATCACCTTGCGATCGACCGTGAGCGGCACGTAGACGTCGGTGCCCTTCACGACGGCGGGCCAGTGCTGGTTGCCGAGCGCGTGGCCGAGCTCGAAGCAGGTCCGTGCGATGACGTCCTTGTCGTCGTGGAGCAGCCCGGCCAGGTGCACGACGAGCACGTCGCTCAACTCGATCCGGGCCACGATCGCGCGGCCGAGGTCCTCGTGCCAGACGAGGATGTCGCCGTCGTGGAGGTGGTGCGTGCGGTCGAGCGACACCGCCAGCTCCACGCCCCCTTCCGTCACCTTGCGAAACCGGTTCTTCTGGGCCTGCCACTGGTCGAGGCGGAGGAGATCGACCTTCGCCTTTCCGAGGCGGGTCTTCCAGGAGGGATCGGACTCGTTGCCGACGATCGCGGCGACGATGATCAGGCCGCCGGCTGCCGGCGTGGTCGGGGGCGTGTGGTGCATCGGGCTTCCCGCAGAGGTCGGCGAGCCGACAGTTCTTCATAGTGGCGGGGCTGGTTCGGATGAACATTCTGCGATACGCTTCGGCTCGAGGCAAGCAACCAGCGACGAACCGGCGGGCGGGCGGACGCTTCGTCGAGGACGTTGCGGGGCGCGTGAATCTCGTGTCGACACCTGGCTCAACCGGCGACGCCTTCGGCGGCGCGTGGGGTCCGGCGCTGCTCGTGCGCGTCGTGCTGCGCGGCGTCGGACAGGTCATGTTCCAGGGGAACGCGGCCACCGGCCTGCTCTTCCTCGTGGGCATGGCGATCGCGTCGTGGCCCATGGCGCTGGCGGCGCTCCTCGGCGCGGTCATCGGGCCGGTCGTGGCCCTGTTCTGCGGCTTCGACCGGGCCGAGATCGAGGACGGCATCTACGGCTACAACCCCGCGCTCGTCGGCGCGGCGGCCATCTTCCTCCTGCCGCAGGCGCCGATCACGTGGGGGCTGCTCACGGCGGCGTGCGTCGTCTCCGTGTTCGTGACCTGGGCCATGCGGCGCGGGCTCCCCTTCCCCGCGTACACCGCCGGGTTCGTGGTCACCACCTGGGCCATGCTGTTCGCCGCTCAGGTGATCGGCGACATCCGGCCCGTCATCTCCGGCGGCACCTTGCCGGTGCCGTCGCACGACCTGGGCTACTTGGAGTTCGGCAAGGACGTGCTCGCCGGCGTGGCCGAGGTGATGTTCGGTGCCGACTGGATGACCGGGCTCTGCTTCGTCGCCGGGCTGGTGGTCGGCTCCTGGCGGCACGCCCTCGTGGCCCTGCTCGGGGCGGCCCTCGGCACGCTTGTGGCCGTCTACCACAACGACTCGGAGGCGTCGGTCCGCCTGGGCATCTACGGCTTCAACTCTGCCCTCGCCGCGATCGCCTGCTACCTCGCCCGGCCGTCGCTCGTGGCCGTGGCGGCCGGGGCGGCGATCAGCGTGCCGCTCATGGAATTCTTCCCCACCGGCCTCGGGCTGCGGCCGCTGACGGCGCCCTTCATCGTGGCCTCGTGGATCGTCCTGCTCCTCATGAAAATCGACACGCTGCTTGCCCCGAAGCCGGGCTGAGCCCGTACGATGCCCCCGGCCGTTTCGACCCCAGGAACCCCGCCATGCACCTGACACCCCGCGAGATCGAGAAGGTCCTCATCCACTCCATGGCGGAGGTGGCCCACAAGCGCAAGGCGCGGGGCATCAAGCTCAACCACCCCGAGGCGATGGCCGTGATCTGCGCGGCGGCGCTCGAGGGGGCCCGCGAGGGCAAGACCGTCGAGGAGGTCATGAAATCGGCCTCCGACGTGCTCAAGAAGGCCGACGTCATGGAGGGCGTGGCCGACATGATCCCGTTCGTGCAGCTTGAGGCCGTCTTCAGCGACGGCAGCCGGCTGGTGACCGTCCACCAGCCGATCCGGTGAGCCAGAAGGAGACAGCGACCATGGCCGAGCAGGCGAAGGTTCCGGTGGGGGGCGTCGTCCTCGCCCCCGGCGAGATCGAGATCAACGTCGGCCGTCCCACGGTCACGATGAAGGTGCGGAACACCGGCGACCGGCCGATTCAGGTCGGCTCCCACTACCACTTCTTCGAGGTCAATCGGGCGCTGGCCTTCGACCGCCGGGCCGCCTTCGGCATGCGGCTCGACATCCCGTCCACGACGGCCATCCGGTTCGAGCCGGGGGACGAGAAGCAGGTGACGCTCGTGCCCTTCGGGGGCAAGCGCTATGTCTACGGCTTCTCGAACCTCGTCGACGGCTGGGTCGGCTCGGGCCCCTCCCCCGACTACCGCCCCAACCTCGAGATCGCGATGCGCCGGGCGGACGAGATGGGCTTCACCGCCCACGCCACGAAGAGCCCGAAGAAGTAACGCCGCGACGGCAGCCGCGCTCCCAGCCACTCCGGAGTCCACGCCACCATGTCGAAGATGTCCCGCAAGGAATACGCCGACCTGTTCGGCCCCACGAAGGGCGACAAGATCCGCCTCGGCGACACCGATCTCTATATCGAGATCGAGCGCGACCTGCGCGGCTACGGCGACGAGTCCGTGTACGGCGGCGGCAAGTCGCTCCGCGACGGCATGGGCATGGACAACCGGCTGACGAGCGCCGGCGGCGCCCTCGACCTCGTGATCACCAACGCCACGATCGTCGACCCTCTGCTCGGCGTGGTGAAAGCCGACGTGGGGATCAAGGACGGGAAGATCGTCGGCATCGGCAAGTGCGGCAATCCCGGCACGATGGACGGCGTGTCCCCCGACCTGCCGGTGGGCCCGGCCACCGACGCGATCTCGGCCGAGCACCTGATCCTCACGCCCGGCGGCATCGACTCCCACATCCACATGATCTGCCCGCAGCAGGTCGACGCCGCCCTTTCGAACGGCATCACGACGTTCTGGGGCGGCGGCATCGGCCCGAGCGACGGCACCAACGGCACCACGATCACGTCGGGGCCCTGGAACCTGGAGATGATGCTCCGGGCCATCGAGGCCCTGCCGATCAACTTCGGCCTCCTCGGCAAGGGCAACTCCTCGGGCAAGGGGCCGCTGGTGGAGCAGATCCTTGCCGGGGCCACCGGCTTCAAGATCCACGAGGACTGGGGCACGACGCCCGCCTGCATCCGGGCCTGCCTGGAGGTCGCCGACGAGATGGACGTGCAGGTGAGCATCCACACCGACACGCTCAACGAGTCGGGCTACGTCGAGGACACGATCGCGGCGATCGACGGCCGCACGATCCACACCTTCCACTCCGAGGGCGCCGGCGGCGGCCACGCCCCCGACATCATCAAGGTGACGGGCGAGCCCAACGTCCTGCCGAGCTCGACGAACCCCACGCTCCCCTACGGCGTGAGCAGCGTGGCCGAGCTCTTCGACATGATCATGGTCTGCCACAACCTCAACCCGAAGATCCCCTCCGACGTGGCCTTCTCGGAGAGCCGCGTGCGGGCGGAGACGATCGCGGCCGAGAGCGTGCTCCACGACCTGGGGATCATCTCGATGCTCTCCAGCGACTCGCAGGCGATGGGCCGCGTGGGTGAGACATGGCTGCGGGCCATCCAGACGGCCGACAGCATGAAGAAGGCCCGGGGATCGTTGCCCGAGGACGCCCCCGGCAACGACAACTTCCGCGTCCTCCGCTACGTCGCCAAGGTGACGATCAACCCGGCGCTCACGCAGGGCGTGGGCCACGTGGTCGGATCGATCGCCCCGGGCAAGCTCGCCGACCTCGTGCTCTGGGAGCCGGCCTTTTTCGGGGCCAAGCCGAAGATGGTGATCAAGGGCGGCATGATCAACTGGGCGAACATGGGCGACCCCAACGCTTCGCTTCCCACGCCGCAGCCGATGTTCTACCGGCCGATGTTCGGCGCGCTGGGTGCGGCGCGGCACGCCACCTGCGTCACGTTCGTGTCGCAGGCGGCGCACGACCGTGGTGTCGGCGGGCGGCTCGGCCTGCAGAAGATGGTGATGCCGATCCGCGGCACCCGGACGCTCTCGAAGCGCGACATGGTGAGGAACGACACGCTGGCGAGGATCGAGGTCGATCCGCAGACCTTCGCGGTGAAGGTCAACGGCACGCACGCCACGGCCCCGCCGGCGAAGAAGCTGTCGCTCAACCAGCTCTACTTCTTCAGCTGACCCGCCGCGGGGCCCCGCCATGCAGCCCATCGCCGGGGCCTCGGAACTCGCCGCGCTGTGCGCGACCGCCGTCGCGATCGGCGCCGGCCACACGCTCCTCGGCCCCGACCACTACGTGCCGTTTGCGGTCATGTCGCGGGCCGGCCGCTGGTCGGCCGGGAAGACGGCGGCGCTGACCGCTGCCTGCGGCCTCGGCCACGTGGCCGGCTCGGTCGTGATCGGCGTCGCGGCGATCGCCGCCGGAACGGCGCTCGCGCCGATCGAGGGGCTCGAGGGCCTCCGTGGCGACGTGGCGGCGTGGCTGCTCGTCGGCGTCGGCCTCGCCTACGGGGCCTGGGGCCTCGTGCGGGCGTCGCGGCACCGCATCGACGGTCATGCCCATCCCCACGTCCACGCCGACGGCACGGTTCACGTGCATCCGCACGCCCACTCCGGCGAGCACCTCCACGTCCACGCCGCGGAGGCGGCCGGTGGCGGCGCCACGCGGTCGGTGTGGGCCCCGTGGGCGCTGTTTCTCGTGTTCCTGTTCGGCCCGTGCGAGCCGCTCATCCCGCTGCTCATGGTTCCGGCGACGACGCTCGGCCCGCTCGCGGTCGGGGCGGTGGCCGCGGCGTTTGCGGCGGCGACGGTGGTCACGATGGTGGCGGCGGTGCTCGCCCTACGGGCGGGCTTCGGCGTGGTGCGGGCGCCGCGGCTCGAGCGCTACGGCCACGCGCTGGCCGGCCTCGCCGTGGCCGCGTGCGGCCTGCTGGTCGTGGCTGGGCTGTAGCCGTATCCTCAGTCGTTGCCAACGCGGGTGCCAAGCGCCGCGTAGACGCCGACGTCGATCGATTCCTCGATCGGCCGCACGGACCCGTCGCACATGAGGAATTGGGCGAGCCCCTGGTGGGCCGACGAGACGTCGCGGTCGTCGCTGTCGGCGTCGTTCGGGGTGTGGGCGGTCTGGAAGAGCGCCATGTGGCCGTGGTCGTCGGTTGGGTCGTCTATCTGCCGGACCGCGCCGACCCAGGTGGTCTCGTACTCGACGTGCACGCCGTGCACGCCGGCGTGGCGGAAGGGTCCGTTCTGCCGCTCACCGAGCATGAGCGTGTGCGTGAGGCCGTCGGCGATCTCGACGAGTCGCGTGCGGCTGTTGCGGCTGAACACGCCGTCGCGTTGCTCCTGCGTCTCGTCGAGGTCGGGCGGGCCGAAGTTTCCCACATAGCAGCCCATCGCGTACCGCTCTTCCCCCATCTCCACGAACCCGGCGGGCGAGACCGGGTCGCTCAGGCAGAGGAAGACGGCGACGTGCCGCTCGCGCGGGGTCGCGTTGGCGGGGTCGTGGATGGGGCGGTCGAACTTCAGGTCGGCGAAGAGCGACGCCTCCTCGAGGTATGGCAGCACGAGAGCGCCCCACCCGAATCCGAGACGGTTGCCGTCGGCCGCCGGGGCATGGCGGTAGCCGGGCGGCAGGCACTTGGTCGTGGTCTCGAAGTTGTGGAGCGCCACGCCGAGTTGGTGGAGGTTGTTCCTGCACCCGGTCTGCCGGGCGGCCTCCCGGGCCGACTGCACCGCCGGCAGGAGCAGGCCCACGAGCGTGGCGAGAATCGCGATGACGACGAGGAGTTCGACGAGGCTGAATCCGCGGCGGAGGGCAGAAGGCCGCTGGCCCTCAGTGACCGGCATGGTCATGGTCGTGGGCTCCGGCTTGGAAATCGGGGTGGGTGTGGCCGTGGTCGATGCCCGGGCCGTGAACGTGCCGGTGCGCGTGGGAGCGCTCCACCATCACCGGTGCCGCCGCGGGGTCGGGCGGCGTGGGTTCCGGCCCGCAGCCCGCACACGCGGCCACCAGCGTTGCAGGCACGACAGCGAGGGACCGGTGCATGCGAAGCCACCGCGGTGATGGTACGGGCCCGGCCTGCCCGGATGAGGTTCAGCGATGCTTCCGGCCCGCCGGCTTCCGCGAGGACGTGGTCTTCGGCGGCGCGGCCTTCGCACGCGGCAACTTCTTCCGGCGCGCGGGCGTCGTCGGCGCGGCGGGGCGGCGCCGGGCGGTGCGCTTCCGCGGCCCGGCCGCCTTGACCTCGTCGAGGAACTCCTCCGCGGCGGCGGCGAGGTCGGGGGCCGTCAGCTGCTCCGACTCGTCCACGATGAACAGCGCGAGCTCGCCGCGCTGCTGCGCGGCCATGAGACGCTTGAACTCGCCGAGCGTGAGGTCGTCGTGGTCGTGGGCCTCGCTCGAGAGGAACTCGAAGCCCACCCGGGCCTTCGCATCCCAGCCGTCCACCTGGAACTCGACGTCATACTCCCGGAACCTGACGTTCCGCTTGATCGCGTAGCCGCGGGCCCGGAACGCGCGGGCCAGCAGGTCGCAGCCTTCGTCTTCGGAGAGGGGGTCGTGCATGGATCGGCTCCGGGGTGTGTCCGCAGGATAGCCGATCGTGGGAGAGTCTGCAGGTGCCAGCCGGCGCCGGTGGACGGCGAAACCGCGTCGATCGCGTGGCCATCGGCATTGAGCGGTTCGCCCGCGCCCGCTAGCGTCCCGCCTCCCCCCGAGGGTTCCCGTTCGTGCACCCTTCCGCCCCGACCGTGATGCGGCCCGCGGGGCCGGTCGTCCGCGTCGCCCTCGCCCTGCTCGTGATCGTGCCGGCCGCCGCGCCCGCGCAGCAGGCCCCGCGGATCGAGGCCCACCCCGCCCTCGCCCGCGCGCCGCGGCACACGCGGACGAGGCACGGGCACGTGGGCGACCCCGTGAACGTGGCCCTCGTGGGCACCGAGGAGGAGCTGCACCGCGTCCTCGCGGCGGCGGGCTGGTACGCGGCCGATCCGATCACCCTCCGCACCTCGGTGCGGATCGCCGCCGACGTCGTGCTGCGGAAGCCCTACGACCACGCGCCGGTGAGCGACCTGTTCCTGTTCGACCGCACCCAGGACGCCGCCTTCGAGCAGCCCGTGGGCGACAGTCCGAAGCAGCGGCACCACGTCCGCTTCTGGAGATCCGCGGAGGTGGACGCCGCGGGCGAGCCGCTCTGGCTCGGCGCGGCGACGTTCGACGAGCGGGTCGAGATCAGCCGCACGACCGGCGGCGTCACGCACCGCATCGGTGCCGACGTGGACGCCGAGCGGAACAAGGTCGTCACCGACGCCCACCACGCGGGCGGGATCGGGACCTTCTACTGGATCGACCCGTTCCACCCGGAACGCCTTGGCCTCAACGGCGGCGGCGACCCGTGGCACAGCGACGGCCGGCTCGCGGTCGGCGTCATCTCGCTGCGGCGCTGACCGCCCCGCGCGGCATCGTGGTAGTCTCTCCGGCCCGCACGGAGACCGCCATGAAGCTCATTCGATTCGGAGACCGTGGCCGCGAGCGGCCGGGGCTCGTCGCCGCCGACGGCCGCGTCAAGGACTGCTCGGGGCTGGTGCCCGACTACGGCCACGACTTCTTCGCGTCGGGAGGCTTAACGCGGCTTCGCGCGATCCCCGACGTGACCGCGCTGCCCGACGCCCCGGCCGGCGTGCGGCTGGGGCCGCCCGTCGCGCGGCCGCGAAGCGCCTTCGCGATCGGCCTCAACTACGCCGATCACGCGCAGGAGACGGGGGCGGCGATCCCGGCCGAGCCGATCCTGTTCATGAAGGCGACGAGTGCGCTCAACGGCCCCTGCGATCCGATCCTCATCCCACGCGGCAGCCGCAAGACCGACTGGGAGGTCGAACTCGGCGTCGTGGTGGGACGCGACGCCCATCGCCTGGCTTCGAAGGACGAGGCGCGGGACGTCGTGGCGGGGTTCGTGCTCGCCAACGACGTCTCGGAGCGGGAGTTCCAGATCGAGCGCGGCGGCCAGTGGAGCAAGGGCAAGTCGTGCCCCTCGTTCCTGCCCCTCGGTCCCTGGCTGGTCACGCCCGACGAGCTCGGCGACCCGGGCGATCTTGCGATGTCGCTCGACGTGAACGGCCGGCGGCGGCAGACCGGCCACACCTCGCGGATGATCTTCGACGTCTGGAGCATCGTCCATTACCTCTCGCAGTTCGTGCTCCTCGAGGCGGGGGACGTGATCGTGACGGGCACGCCCCCGGGCGTCGGCATGGGCTGCAAGCCCCCCGAGTTCCTGAAGCCCGGCGACGTCGTGGAACTCGCCATCGACGGCCTCGGCCGCCAGCGCTGCGTATGCGAACAGGCCTGACCCGCTCCGCCGCGGCGCTCGCGGCGATCATCGCCGCGTCCCTCGCCGCCTGCCGTCCGGCGGCCGTGCCCGTCGGCGCCGGGGACGACGCCGACGTCGCGCCCGCCACGCGGGCCGCCAACGAGGCGGCGGCGCGGGCAATGCCGGCCTCGACCCCCCGGTCGCTGGCCGCCGCCCGCCACGGGTTCGTCGCGGCGCCGACCGGGCAGGTCCGCGACGCCGCGGGGGCCGTGGTCTGGGATTTTTCCGCGTTCGACTTCGTGGCCGGCGACCCGCCGGCGACCGTGAACCCGAGCCTCTGGCACCAGGCGATCCTCAATAACCAGGTCGGCCTGTTCGAGGTCGCCGACCGGATCTGGCAGCTTCGCGGCTTCGACGTCGCCAACATGACGCTCGTCGCGGGCGACACCGGCTGGATCGTGATCGACACGCTCACCTGCCGCGAGACGGCCACCGCCGCCCTGGCGTTCGCCCGCCAGCACCTCGGCGACCGGCCGGTGTCGGCCGTGGTCTTCACCCACAGTCACGTGGACCACTTCGGCGGCGTGCTCGGCGTGATCTCGGCGGAGGAGGCGGCCGATCGGAAGGTGCCGATCATCGCCCCGGCCGGCTTCATGGAGGAGGCCACGAGCGAGAACGTCCTTGCGGGCTCGGCCATGTCGCGCCGCGCCGAGTACATGTTCGGCGACCGCCTGCCCCGCGGTACGCGGGGCCTCGTGGACGTGGGGCTCGGCAAGGCGGTCGCCGCCGGACGCATCGGCATCCTGCCGCCGACCGCGCTCGTCGAGGAACCCACGCAGGAGCTCGTCATCGACGGCGTGCGGTTCGTGTTCCACAACGTGCCGGGCACCGAGGCCCCCTCGGAGTTCATCTTCGCCCTGCCCGACCTCAAGGCCTTCTGCGGTGCGGAACTGATGGGCCACACGCTCCACAACCTCTCCACGCTCCGCGGCGCGAAGGTCCGCGACGGTCTGCGGTGGGCGGACGAACTCGACCGCTGCCTCGCCCGCGTCGGGGAAGCCGAGGTGCTCTTCCTCCAGCACCACTGGCCGGTCCGGGGCCGGGAGGCGATCCGCGAGTTCATCGTCTGCCAGCGTGACGCCTACAAGTTCATCCACGACCAGACGGTCCGCATGATCAACGCCGGGCTCACCGGCCCCGAGATCGCCGACCGCCTGGAGATGCCGCCATCGCTCGCCGACCACCTGAGCGTGCACGGCTACTACGGCACGGTGAGCCACAACGCGCGGGGCGTCTACCAGCTCTACATGGGCTGGTTCGACGCCCACCCGGCGCACCTGGCCGAACTGCCCCCCGCCGAGCGGGCGGCCCGCTACGCGCGGCTCGCCGGCGGCGTCGACGCCCTCGTGGCCGCCGCGCAGGAGGCTTTCGACGCCGGCGACTTCCGCTGGGCGGCCGAGGTGCTCGCGCACGCGGTCCAGGCGCAGCCGAGCCACGCCGGAGCGCGTGAGCTCCTGGCCCGCACGTTCGAGCAGCTCGGCTGGGCGGCGGAGGCGGCCACGTGGCGCAACTTCTACCTGAGCGGGGCGCACGAACTGCGGCACGGCCCGCCGCGGGCGGTGCGGTCGAAGGAGTCGGTGCTCGACATGCTCGCCCACGTGCCGGTCGAGCGCTTCCTCGAGCGGTTGGCGGCGTCGATCGACGGCCGCAAGGCGGCCGACAGCCGGCTCAGGATCGCCATCGTGCTCTCGGACGTGGGCGAGACCTGGGTGCTGTGGATCGAGAACGCGGTGCTCCACTTCCGGCGCGGCGCGGCCGATGCCGAGGCCAACGCCACGCTCACGCTCACGAAGCCGCTGTTCATCCGGGTGATGACGGGGCTGGCGGGGGCGAGCGACCTCGTGCTCTCGGGAGAGGTGACGGCCACGGGCAGCACGCTCGACCTCGGCCGGTTCCTGCTGCTCATCGAGCGGGCCCCCGGCACCTTCCCGATCGTGGCCCCGTAGCCCGCGCCGAGGGAGAAGAGGAGTCCCGACGGCGTGACATCCATGCTTCCGACCGGGTACTGCGAGAGCGCGCCTCGGAATTCTTTCACCGTCATCGGCAGGTCCTCACGAGGACGCTCCAAGGGTGGTGATCAGATCCTTCACCTTTCGCTCGATGAGGTCGCGAACGCCCCTGAACTGCTCCGGCGTCATGTCCCGCGGGTCGGGAATCCGCCAGTCCAGCCGCTGGCCGGCGCTGACGAGCGGGCATTCGTCGCCGCAACCCATGGTCACGGCGACGTCGATCTCCCGCCCGGCGAACGCTTCGAGCCCTTTCGACGCATGGGCGGTCAGGTCGTAGCCCACCTCCTGCATGGCCTCGATCGCCTTTGGGTTTACCCGGCCAGAGGGCTTCGATCCGGCGCTCGCGGCCTGAATCCGGCCGGCGCCGTGCATGCGGGCGAACGCCTCCGCCATCTGGCTGCGGTTCGAATTCTCGACGCAGACGAAGAGGACGGTTTTCATCGACGGCTTCTCCGCACGGATCGATCGGCCCGGGCCCGCCGGGGCGTCTGACCTGCCCCCCAGCCGTAACGCTTGGCAGGGAACCAGTATTTCGGGCGGTCGGCGTCGGGTGGTGGTGCTGCCGGGCTGGTCATGGCGAACCGAAGGGTAATGCTATCTGTGCCCGGCCAGCCACGCCCTTGCCCGCCATGAAAAAGAAGCCCGAGAAGAAACGCCGGAAAGCCCGCAAGTCAGCCCATCAGGAGGCCGTGTATATCTGCGACTCGTGCGGCGAAGAAATCGTGGTTCCCGTGGATATTTCAGCCGGGGCCCACCAGGACTACGTTGAAGATTGCCCGGTCTGCTGCCACCCGATGACGCTACACGTGGAGATCGATCCGGACGGCGAGGCTCATGTTGAGGGTGAGCACGAGTAGGCCCATCGCATCTTTTTATCCTGTTGCCATTCCACACTCGTCAAAAAGCCCGACCATGACACTCCCCCGCGACTACTCGATCCGACTCATGCGGCCGACTGACTACGCCATGATCAGCGAGATCTGCCGGGTGGTCTATCCGCACGACACGCCCTACATCGCGGAAGAATTGGCTGAGCACCATGCTGTGTATCCGCAGGGGCAGTTTGTGGCCGAGCACACGCCGACAGGCCAGGCCGTGGGGGTGCATTTCACGCTGCGGATTCGGATGGCTGATTATCACGTCGAAGACCCCTGGGATGTGCTCACGTCACATGGCTCTTTTGCAGACCACGACCCCACGGGCCCAACGCTCTATGGTGCCGACGTGTTCGTAAGCCCCGAGCACCAGCATCATGGACTGGCACATGCCCTGACCGACGCTACCCGTGGGCTGGTCGTCGATGAGAATCTCTGGCGAATGGTCGGCGGGAGCCGCTTGCCTGGATATGGTGCCGTCGCCAGTAGCCTGCCCGCCGCCGAGTATGTACGCGAAGTGGTCGGCGGCTCCCGAATCGATCCAGTCCTCTCAGCCCACCTCAAAGACGGCTGGCAGGTAGTGAAGCCCATCTACGGCTATCTGCAGCACGATGTAGAGAGTGCCAACTGGGCCGCGGTGATTCAGTGGGTGAATCCCGCATGTCCGCCGCCGCCTGAGTTCGTGCTGCACTGAGTCAGGGCTTTCGCCAACAGGCACTGGGCCACCGTCTCGCCCCGTCTGTACGCCCCGAGAAGCTCTTTGGACCGCTGGGCGAGCATCCGACGCACCTCTCGACGCTGGCCCTTCACCCTGGGAATTTTCATCGAGTCATAGGCCGTCGACTGGTGCCGCATCCACGCAATGACGGCAGCCTCGGCCCGGCGTTCAATGGGGATTCGCTGGGTCCTAGCCACGGTGCCGCTTCCGACGGGCGTGGCATGGTTGGTCACGGCCGTCGCGAGAGCATCGGCGAGGCTGACGTGCCGCTCGTGAAAGCCAAGAAAAGCGAGCACGGCACCGCGAAAGTCCTCGACGTATTCAGTCTGGGCTTTCTCGCGTCGCTTCGCTCCCGCTGCTTGCTTCTTGGCATAACTCTCTGTGGATCGCTCCGCGGCAAGTTCCGAGCGAAGTTGTTCGATGGTGCCCTTGGGAGCCCAAATGCCCCGTGAGAACACCCTTCGGCCGACCTTCTCTTGGACCAGCCAGTGCTCTCCGGCGGCTTTTACGCGGCGTGTCAGGGCGGCATCACCGGGCGGAAGAAGTACCCAGCCGGTCGGGACGTGGAGCGTCTGACCTGAAGGCATCCGGACGGCGTTGGGGGCGGGGCCGGGCAGGAAGGTCTGGGTTGGCATGGTAGATGTGTTATCGGCACCGGCGTGGATCCAGAAAAAGCCCGCTAGCCAGAGCCCACTTTGCCAGGCACCTTATCGGCCATGAGCACGCCCCAGCCCGCCTCGAGAAACCAAGAGCCCCAGCACGACCCCGAGGAGGCTACCCGTTGGTTCAACCAGTGGCACGTCTACCGGGCGATCGTGGACGCCAATTGGATGGCTCACAGGGAGATCTTCAGTGCTATCCGGGCCTGCGTACTCATGCGTTATCCGGGACCGTTCACGCTCCTCGACTTGGGCTGCGGCGACGCGGGATTCATCAAGAGCACGTTCGACGAGACTGGGCTCTGGTCCTATACGGGAGTAGACGCATCCCAAGCAGCACTCGCAAAGGCCCGCGATGAGTTGGCCGGGGCGAGGTTCCAGGCCGAGCTCCTTGAGGCCGACATGCTGGCGTACCTGAGGGCAGACTCAGGATCAGCCGCCGAGACCTTCGACGTGATTCTGGCGAGCTACGCGGTGCACCATCTGCCAGCCCAAGAGAAGCAGGAATTCTTCCGGCTTGCCCACGCGAAACTTGCCCCGCGAGGATCCCTGCTCTACGCCGACGTCTGCAGGCGGGATAGTGAGACCCGAGAGCAGTATTTGACCGCCTACGTCGACATGATGCGGCGGGTTTGGGCGGGCATGCCTCCGGAAAGCCTCGCCAGCACAACCCAGCACGTCATGCAGCGAGATTTTCCAGAGACCGACGATGCGATTTCGGCGATGGCCCGAGAGGCCGGGTTTTGCGAGGAGCCACGGGAGTTGTTTCGGGACGCGACTGGCTTTCACCGGCTCATTGTGTTCACGAAAGAGGCCGGAGCGTGACCCAGAGCACTCCCGAGGCAGCGTCCCAGGATCGATTCAAGCTCCGCCAAGTGGCGTTCTTCGGCCGCACGCTGGCTGAGTATCTCCAGATGTTCGCGTTGGACCTGGATGAACTACGGGGCCAGAAGATCCTGGACGTCGCGAGTGGCCCCGGCAGCTTCGTCGCGGAGGCCCTTGCATTGGGCCTGGACGCAACCGGCTGCGATCCGATGTACGCCCATGATGCCGCCACGATCGCCGCACAAGGCAAAAGAGACATCGATTCCTGCCGGGAGCAAATCCGGAAGAGCCCCGGAGTGCTGGTCTACCGGTACATCGATGAATTCTATGGCCAGAAATACCGGGCCCTGGAGGCGTTCGCGGCGGACTTTCGGCAGAGGCGGGGCGAAAGCCGGTACATCGCCGGGGCGTTGCCAACACTGCCCTTTGAAGACGGTGCGTTCGACCTCGTGCTCTCTGCCAACTTCCTTATGGTCTACGCTCCCTTGGCCGACGGGGGCATGCACGACGGAAACGAGTTCGGCCTGGAATTCCATCTTCGTTCGGTCGAGGAACTGGCTCGGGTGACGGGATGCGAACTTCGGATTCCGGGCATGCATACGTGGTCGCATCCGCCGGAAAGACACCCTTACTGCGGCCCCATCATGGACCGGCTGCAGGCACAGGGCTTTCACGTAGAACTGGTGCAAAGCCACTATCACGACGGGTGCAGTGCCGCTACGCCAGCCTGCAATCAAGTGCTCGTGGCCAAACGCTGATGCCCAAAAAGGGGATGCGGCCTTGCGTCAGTTCACGCCATGCTTCTTGAACCAGGCGAGGAGTTTTTTCCAGCCGTCTTCAGCTTGCTCTTTCCTGTAGCTGGGTCTGTAGTCGGCATAGAACCCGTGGGGCGTGTCCGGATAGAGCACGATCTCACTGGGCTTCTCGGCCGCCTTCAGTTTCTCCTGCATCCTGGCCACGAGGTCATTGGGGATGCCATGGTCATCGCCGCCATAGAGTCCCAGGACCGGTGCCTTGAGTTCGCCGACGAGGTCAACGGGATTGGTCGGGTGCAGGTCGTCTTTCTGCGAATCCAGCCGGCCGTACCACGCGACGCCGGCTTTCAAGTCGGAGTTGTGGGCGGCATAGAGCCACACGTGCTGGAAATGGCCCGCCCTGACTCGGTGCCGCTCGATAAGCGGGGATTCCGCCATCTGGAGTCGGGATCTTCACCTCGCCTGCCAAGAGCCCTTCCGTGTCCGTGGTGATCGTCTCGGCGGATACGGGCCTGACGGCAAGGGCGAACCCGGTGGCCAATGTTGTCATCGTGGCCATGGCCGTACGGCGGGTGATGTCGGGGGCGGGCTGGTCTTTAGCTTGCATGGCTGGGTCCTGAATGGCGGTTCAACAGCGGCAAGAGCCTACCCCACGTGCCGCCGTATACGCCGCCGTTCAATGCCAACAATTGAAGAACGCGTGGAGGGCCCCTGAACTCCCCTGCCCTTCACTTCAACGGCGGCAGCCCGAAGGCAGCCCGATATCTATTGAGAGCCACCCAACCAACCGGGCACTTCTTGAAGAGCCTGACGAGTTGCGTGCCCGAGATGCCGATTTTCTCGGCTAAGGGAGCAATCTCGAACTGGGCCGCCTGAAGCTGGTCGAGGGCTTCTGCGACGAGGGCCGGGTAGTCGTCATGTTCTGGATTGACAGCGAGCTGCCGGCCGCGGGTCCTTGAGAGCCAGAGTTGAGAGGGCCCCGAGGGGTTGGCCGGCGTCCTGTGTTCGAGGGCCAGTTTCAGTCGGAGTCGCTTGAGTGCTACTTGTCGGTTCTCGGCCTGGCTGCGGCGTTCTGAGGCCTCGGCAGAAATACCCGTGGGCCTGTGAACGAGCACCACTGCTGTCTCGAATTTATTCCGGTGCTGGCCGCCGGGGCCCGATCGCTTGGTCCGGGTCTCGTCGCACGCTCTCAGGAGGTCGACGGGCGAAATCGCGGCGGGGTGCATCAAGGACCCCCCTCCGGGTGTTCCATGGCGGATGGCCTGTCGGAAAAGTCCTCGTGCAAGCTCCGGAGCGTGTTCCAGCACGAGCAGAGCCAATTCTCCGGATGCTGTGGCCCCTTCCGCCGTGATCAACTCAAGTACGCGGGCTTTCTGAAAATTGCTTCTGAGCAAAACGGCAACGATGTTTTCCACGGCGGGGGGCAGGTGAAGAAGCTGCTGAAGAGCGGACACGTACCGCTCACTCGACCATGCCCCGTGATGCAAATCCCATCGTAGGGCCGCCGCATCGTGCCGCCTAGCGTTCAGGGCCTCACGCCAGGCTCCGTCGTTACGGACGAGGTCCGAAAGCTGACCGCCCACCAGATCCCAGTCAGCAGCCACCATGCCAATGATTCGCGCGGCTGCTATACTTCGGTCGGCAAGCAGCAGGCGTTACCACGGACATGGAGGCCTCATGTAGGCCAGTTTGGGTTCGCGGGAACAAAGCTGTTTTTGCATAGTTTGGAGGGTAAGCGAATGGCTAGCGGCCACACTGGAAATGTGGTGCCCCGAAAGGGGTTGCGGGTTCGACTCCCGTGCCCTCCGCTGCCGAGTGCCCGCAAGCCATCCTGTCCGTTGCGGGCTGCCGACGGCCACGCCCCCGGCCGGGCGGTCGGTTCGTCCGCGTGGTCACCGTGGCTTGACGCGGTGCAACCATGATCGAGGAACGCTACCGGGCCGAGAACGACCGGCTCTCACCCCGTGAGCGGATCGCCCGTGGCGTCGCGCTGTTCGATTGGGCCCGGGCCTGGATCGGGCGGCAGATCGTGGCCGAGCGGGGCGGCATGTCGAGGGATCGGCTCCGCTGGGAGGTCGCGCTGCGACTGTACGGCGACGAACCGGGGGCCCGCCGGCTCATCGAACGTGCGCTTGACGGGCTGGGGCGCGATGTTCCCCGCTGAGACGTTTCGCGACACGCTGGCCCGCCTTCGCAAGATCCTCGACGGGCTCGGCATCCGGTTTCACCTCACGGGTGGCGTCTCGACGATCGCTTACGGCGAGCCTCGCATGACGCAGGACGTCGACGTCGTCGTCGATCCGCGCGCGCTGGCCCCGAAGGTCGGGGAGTTCCTCGCCGCGGTTGAATCGGCGGGCTTTCTCGTCGATCCGGAGACCACTCGCCGCGCGGTCGCCGATGCCGGCATGTTTCAACTGCTCGACCTCGCCGAGTCGCTGAAGATCGATCTCTATCCGCGTGAAATGATCCCGGGCGAACTCGACCGGTCGGTGCCCGTGGAGGTCTTCGCCGGCCTTTCGCTGCCCATCGTGGCCCGCTCCGACGCCGCCCTGTCGAAACTCATCTGGGTCTCGAAGGGAAGCCACAAGAGCCGCCGAGACCTGCGCCAGATCCTGCGCCGGGCGAACGCCGTCGAGCAGGGAGTGGTCAATCGCCTGGCGGCCGAGTTCGGCCTCGCAAGCCTGCTGGCCGAGGTGCTCGCCGAATCCGACGCGGTCGGGCCGTGACGGCTCACTTCATGGGAGGCGCTGCCAAGGAAGCACGGTGCGGAGTGGGTCGATGGCCGTCCTGATCGAGATCAAGAACGCGTCCAAGCGGTACGGCGACCAGGTCCTGCTCGACGGGGCCTCGGCCACGATCACCGACGACGGGCGGATCGGGTTCATCGGCCGCAACGGCGCCGGCAAGAGCACGCTCCTGCGGATCCTCCTCGGCGAGGAGGAACTCGATTCCGGCGAGATCGTCCGCCATCCGCGGCTCAGGCTCGGCCACCTGCGCCAGCACGACCCCTTCCTGCCCGGCGAGACCGTCGCCGCGTTCCTGGCCCGCGACAGCGGGAAGCCCGACTGGAAGTGCGGCGAGGTCGCGGGCCGCTTCGAGATCAAGGGGGCCGCACTCGAGGGGCCCGTGCAGGCCCTCTCCGGCGGCTGGCAGACCCGCGTCAAGCTCGCCGCCCTGCTCCTCCACGAGCCCACGCTCCTGCTCCTCGACGAGCCGACCAACTTTCTCGACCTGCGGACGCAGATCCTTCTCGAGCACTTCCTCCGCGACTGCCGGGAGGCGTGCCTCATCGTGTCGCACGACCGGGCCTTCCTCATGGCCACCTGCGACCGCACGCTCGACCTGTCCCGCGGGAAACTGACGACGTTCCCCGGGAAGGTCGATGCCTTCCTCGCCAACCAGGCCGAGCGGCGGCTCCACGCGGAGCGGTCCAACGCCGCCACGCTGGCCCGCAAGCGCGACCTCGAGGATTTCATCGCGCGGAACCGGGCGCGGGCCTCGACGGCGTCGCGGGCCAAGTCCAAGACCCGGGAGCTCGAGCGGCTCGAGTTCGAGGACGTCGCCGCCGCCGAGCCGACCGCGGCCATCTGCTGCCCGCGCGTGCAGCCACGGCAGGGACCGGCCGTCCGCTGCCGCGACCTCGCGATCGGCTATCCCGGCCATGCGGTCGCCGCCGGCATCGACGTGGAGATCGTCCACGGCTCGCGGGCCGCGATCGTCGGCGACAACGGCCAGGGCAAGACGACGTTCCTGCGGACGGTCGTGGACTCGCTCGCGCCGCTCTCCGGCCACGTGAAGTGGGGCTACGGCTGCGAGATCGGCATCTACGCGCAGCACGTCTACACGAGCCTGCCGGAAGACGACACCGTCCTCCAGTATCTGGAGCGGGCCGCGGCCGTCGGCACCAAGTCGCAACGGATTCTCGACGTGGCCGGGGCGATGCTGTTCCGCGGCACGGCGGTCGAGAAGCGGGTGGCCGTGCTCTCCGGCGG